>JAFLTK010000037.1 GCA_022511505.1 Muribaculaceae bacterium | reverse complement strand
GAGCATCTGCAGAACGCTTGCCGCGTTGACGACACTAACGCCAAGGAGGCAATAGCCTGCTACTATCTTGGCTTTTATGGCTATCCCGAGATTGAGCCCGAGATTGCCGATGACCTTCTCAACGAGGTTCTCGACGAAGGCGACAACAATGCACTCTATTACCTTGGCTTCCTCTATGAATATTTCTATCAAGACCGCGAAAGTGCCACTCGCTGCCTTGAGCGCGCAATCAAACTGGGCGTCGACGGCGCCGAGCGCCTGCTGAAGCAAATTCAGGAAGACGAATAAGAGCCGGTTTGACAACTATAAGAGATGAGGCGCGATATGTCGACATATCGCACCCCATCCATATTATAAGGGGATGTTAGAACATCAAGTTGACTTATTTGATAAGTACCTTCTTGCCGTTGACAATGTAGAAGCCGCGAGCAAGACCGAGCAGGTCGGCGGCATTGTCGGTGTCGAGAACAACGACGCCGGTGATGCTGACAACGCGATAGTGACCGTCGGCGTCGGCAGTGATGCCGAGGATGCCGCTGCGGTTGTCAATATAGACGTTGTCCATCGACGATGCCTGGTTGAGATACTTGACGCCGTCGACTTCAAACTCAACGCAAGCTTCGGGAACATTGACGCGGAACTCGCCGTTGGGCATATTGCTCAGGTCGAGAAGGATGCGGGTCTTGTCTTCAGAGAGGTAGACCTCAGTACCATAGTCGAGGTAGAGGATACCGGTGACAAAGGCATGAATGCTGGCCTGCTCGGCGTCTTCAACAAAGTTGAGTTGCATGTCGCCCCAGCCAACCTCAACGAGGGTGCCGGCCTTGACGGTATCGCCGCTCTTTATACTCCAGATGGCCTCGGCATTGTAGAGTTCGGGACCGGTGGGGCCGTCGGGGTTGCCGTTGCCGTAGGTGAACACGAATGAAACACCAAAGGTGTAGTCGGTCACGCCATTGACGGTTACAAAGAGGCAATCTTCGGGAACAAGAACGAGACAGTTACCCTCAGCGATTTTGAGACCGTTGAGGTCGATGGTCATTGTGTTGCCGCTGATGGCGATGTTGGTCGAGTAGGGGACGTTGACCGGATTGTCATTGCCGTCAAAGATGGTGATGCCGCGAATTGACTCGCCGTCGCCGGGATAGGTGGTGTCATAGAGGATTTCGGTAGCATCAATCCATGTCAGTGTCAACTTGTTGTCCTCGCTCGGGCCGTTGAACTCAACGCGACCTTCGGTCCAAGGCTGCTCATATACAAACTCATATCCGTCGATGGCGCTGTTGCCGGTGTTTGAGCCGTTGAACTTAACATAGTCGGCGGGCAGATAGAAACTATAGGTACCACTGGGGAGGGTCGGGTAGTTGTTGGTGACATTTACGCGCAGCGAGTTGCCGTTGTAGATGCGCAAGTTGGCTTTCGAGTACATGAAGTCCTCGAGGAACAGCATCTCATAGACCTCGCCGGTGGCAACGTTGCGGATATAGGCGCCGGTCGTGTTGTTTTCGGTAATCGAGGTTACGTTATCCCAAGAAATATCAAAGGTGTTGCCGTCGAGGTCAGAAATATGAACGTCGTAGGAAACATCGGGGGTTCCACCGATTGTGATGCCAAGGTTCAGAGTCGGGCAGGGAGTGGTGCTGATACCAAAGTGGGACATCGTCAGGTAGCCCTCGGGGATTGTCAGCATATAGTTGCCGTCGGCAAGATTGAGACCTTCGAGATTGAGAGTGAAGAAGTTGCCATATTCGGGGAAGATAATTGTCGCGTTCTCATAGCCGTGGAGGTTGGGGCGCAGAGTTGTGCGGCGTCCTTTCTCGTCGGTCAGATAGGCATAATTCTGGTCATAATCAGAATCGAGCGGGGTGATGAAGTCAAAGTCTTCCCATGTGAAAGTCCACTGCAAGTCGGCAATCTGGTTGATAACGGGGATAAAGCTGTCTTCACCGGGTTCTTCGCCACCGGGTCCCTCACCGCCGGGTCCTTCGCCTGATGCTTTGTTGACAGAAATGAAGAACGACGCAAAATTGTCGGTCGGATTTTCGTTAACAGCGAGGAACCATTCAGTGTCGCCAACGGCAGGCTCTGAAATAGTGGCAACGCCCTCGGTAAAGGTTGAAATGTCACTGATGACATAGCCCTCGGCGGGGTTGATGGTGAACGTCGTGCCGGGAACAACGGTAGCACCGCCAAAGTTGTCGGTGATGGTGACAACGGCGTCGGTAAACGTGTTGCGGTCAAAATATTCAATGCCTACGAGTTCGCCGGGATTGTCGATACCGCTGTCGGTCGGGGTAGAGACGATGAACGAGATGTTAACGTCGCTCGGAGTGTCGTTGCCACCGGGAGCCTGACCGGCCAGGTAAACCTTGACATAGATTTCAAGACCATTGGCGCCGGGGAGCAGAGTCAGGTACCACTCGCCATCCTCCTTGTCGAGCATGTAGTGGTCGCTGTCACCGTCAACATTGACGGCCAACTCAAAGTCGAGGTCATTGGGATAAATCTTGAGCATAGTCGCTCCATTGACTTGGAAAGGCATAAAGGCCATGTCTTGGGGAACTTGCACAAGTTCGTCGGCCGTATTGTTCCAGATAGAGACAAAACTTGAGGGATATTCAAGTTCAAAGTCATCCTCCTCGCCGTCTTGGAAATAGAAGTAAACCTCACCGGTTTCGTCGCCCGGTGCCGAAGCCTTGTCGACGGTGATGAAGAACGATGCAAAAATGTCGGTCGGGTTCTCGTCAACCGAGATGTACCAGTCAGTGTCGCCGCTGCCGGGTTGAGAGATGTAGGCAACGCCGTAGGTGAAGGTCGAAATGTCGGTAATGACATAACCCTCGGCGGGAGTAACGGTAAACGAAGTGCCGGGAACAACCTGGGCCTCGCCAAAACCGCTGCCGGTTGCAACCGAGGCCTCGGTGAAGGTGGTGCGGTCAAAATAGCTGACAGTCACTTGCTCGCCGGGATTGTCGATACCGCTGCCGCTCGCCGCGTTGACGATAAACGACATCGAGACAGCTGAGGGACCGTCGCCGCCGGGAGCCTGACCGGCCAGATAGACCTTTACATAAATCTCGAGACCGTTGGCTTCGGGAAACAGAGTCAGGTACCACTCGCCATCCTCCTTGTCGAGCATGTAGTCGTCGCTGTTGCCATCAACACTTACGGCCAGCTCAAAGTCGAGGTCGTTGGGATAAATCTTGAGCATAGTCGCTCCGTTAACCTCGTAGGACATGAACGCCATGTCCTGCGGAACCTGGACCAACTCGTCGGTAGTGTTGTTCCAGATAGAGACAAAACTTGAGGGATACTCAAGTTCAAAGTCGTCCTCCTCTCCGTCTTGGAAATAGAAGAAGACGTCGCCGGCCGCTGCAGTCAGTGTCGACAGCACCGTGGCCAGTAACAGAAGATAAAACTTTTTCATCATCTATAGATTGGAATTAATGTTTCACTTGCCGCCAAAATTACTAAAAATTATTTACTTAAGCAAAAACCATCCAACAATTCCCCGTCGGCCGAGTGAACGCCCGCCGCCATCTCTCCATCCATCCAACCCGTCGTGTTGTTCCCGCCATTTCCCCCGACGAAAAAAATGGCCCGGCTTGGAAAGTGCCGGGCCTCTCGGTAATCAATATTTAGATAGATTTAGCATGAACATTTTAAAGATAAAGGCTTTCTTGCGTCAAATTAAAAGGGTAAAATGTGCATAAATAGTGATTACTCGGGATAGATTTGTAGATTAAATAGGGCTAATTAAGTGATATGTGCTATGTTAAGTTAGCAGGAATAGTTCTATCGTTTGGCCAGCGCATCAGTTCCGTCGGGACCGATGATGGTGCTGTTGATGTTGTTGCGCGACTCGCCGGTGTGGGCATAGCACTCTACAAGGAGGGCCTTGCTGCTGGGGTTTGAGGCGATGTCGATGGCAAAGTTGCCTTTCTGCATCGAGATGGTGCAGGTGGAGTCTGTTGTCGTTGATCTTATCTCAGAGTACCCTTTGTCGGCAAAGGCATTGGCAACAGCACGAACGGCTGACATGCCCAATTCAATGTCGGCGCGGACGCTGACCTTGACTCGCTCTACCTCGGCGTTTTTGTTCCAAACAAAGTTGGAGGCATAGCTTTCCTCGTCATAGATGTACTTGGAGATATTATCGTTGAAAGAGACTGTCTGCTTGTAGGACCAAAGGTAGCGGCTGCCTTCGTTGAAGGTGACATCGCTTGTCGAGGTGTAGAGCGAGGGCTCGCGGAACAGTTGGGCCGGGCTCTTGCCGATGGTGTATTTACCGATACCGTTTTGTCGATACATTTCGGCAATGTTCAACGCCATGTCACCGAGGTCAAAGAAGTCAGAGCAGGGGACATTTGAGGCGTAAGCAAACTGTCCGTAGGAGACAAACGAGGCGCCACGAGTCGGTTTATCGTAAGTGTCGCCGGCGAGTTTGAAACGGTCGGTGTTGGCGATATACTGGAACGAGGAGCTGAAATATTTGACCTGACTGTATTGGTTGAAGTCATAAAGAATTTCATTGTCGGCGTTGCGAACGCTGTAGTTCTCGTTGCTCATCTCACAGAGGAACTTGTCGCCCGGCAGGATGCGGATTGACTCGTATGACGGGTTGATGATAACCTCGTGGTCGCTGCGACGAGCCACGCCACGATGGTTCTCGCGGTCAGTGAACACATAGTATTTTTTATTATAGTCACAGACGTTGCGCACCTTGCGGGGACACTCGTCAAGTTCTCGCTTGGTGTTGAGGAAGGCGATGCGGCCGTTGTCGTTACGAATCACGGTTACACCCTCGTGGAATGCCGTCGTGATGGGCACCCAAGTCTTGCGATACTTGAACAGTAGCTTGTCGTTGGCATCGATGACGTTGATTTGCATGTCGTCGTTGGTCCCGCGAGTGACAAGCGAATAACCTTCAGAGAATGGCAGCGCGGCATCATATTTCGGCTCGATGACTACATTACCATCGGTATCGATAAATCCCCAATGGTTTTCTTCATCGACAATCCAAGCGAGGCCCTCGCTGAAGCCCGGTTCGCAGTAGGTTATTTCCTTGCCGTTTATAGGTTCGAGGACAAATTTGTCGCGGCCTTTGGAGTCGACGTAGGTGATGCGCTCCCGATTTCTGACAATCGGAATTATCCCGTTGGACATATAGCCGGCAAATTTTAAGTTGGAACACCCGGGCACTCGTTCATAGCCCTTGTCGGTGATGTGATACACTGAATACCCGGCCCCTTCTTTGATGGTGAAATGGTTGTTGATAACCATCGAGGGCTGGTTGACAAACTCGCCTTCGGAAACAATTGTTCCGTCGGGTTTCATAAAACTCCAATTCCCTGTCTCTTCCAGTTGGACCGGAAGATATTGCACTTGCTCAAAAATGTCTTTGCTACCAGAATTGCTGCTGCAAGATGTTAGCAAGCCAAAGAGCACTGCAATAGGCAGTAATTTTACTAACAATTTCATGGCGTTAAAGAATAATGCAATTGATGAATAGAATAATAGAAAGTGTTTAGGTTCCGCAAAATTAGAACAGATTTTGGAGTCTTGCAAATATTTTGTGGAGATTTTTTAAGAAATTTAGAAAATTTTTGTCAAAAAATTTTAGGGGGGGGGTAAAATATTGATAATCAGATAGTTGTAAATAATGAATAAAAGCATGCTTTGATATAATTATCGAAAACACAGGCTCAGATATCGTTTTTTACTCATTATGGACCATTCCCGTGGTTGTCAAAGCCATCAGTCGTCGTTACGATTAAAGAGACCACATTTTCCCATTCCCGGTTTATATTCAAGGGCAACCTCATCGAAAATTTTCGCGTAATCCTGACGCAGTTCCTTCGTCGAGGGTACCTTCGTCGAGGGTAGGCGGCCACGGGGGTTGAACGTAACACGGGTTTTGACCGCTCGTAGGCCCATGGTCAACCCCCGTGTTATTGTTTATAGAGGTAGTGTTCTGAAGAAGGTGTCTCAAAACATGGCTATCCGGTAGAGTGCGCGATGAATCGCGTCCACATAATAATAGAAAAGGCTACAGGGCCCGGGGGCGGTGTAGCCTTTATTGAGTGAAATTGAAGTGGTCTTTTAGAAGAGCCAGGCGGCGGTGATGGTCCAATAGTTGGAGCGGGCACCGACGTATTCGCCGTTGGGCAGGGGTGTCAATGACTTGATAGTCTTGTTCATACCGATGGCATAGCTGGCACCAATCTGTAGATGGTTGACGAACTGGAGGCCGACGCCAACGTTCCAAGAGGTGTCAACGGCTTTGTTTTCGTAGGCATTAACGATTGCTTTTTTGCTTGCGAGGATAGCAAAGGAGGGACCGGTGAAGATATAGGGGCTGACGATGTTGCCGGCAGCGGGGATTGAAATCTTCCACTTAAGGTTAACGGGGATTTCGATATAGTCGCGCTGGTCGGTTTCAAATCCTTTCTCGGCCATATATTGTGCGTTGCGGCGAACATACATAGCCGAAACGTCGGCACCAACGCCAATCAAGGGCACGGTGAACTCGGCCATAATACCGCCGGTAAAACCTGCCTGATTATCTTTACTGAACACGTCTTCCAAGGCTTTTTCGCTAAAACTGAGATGGGAGATGTTGACACCGGCTTTTACACCGAAGCGGAACTGGGCCGATGCCGTGGTGGCGGCTGATGCGCCAACGACCATAATAATGGTGGCGATAAATACGCGTAAAAGTTTCATTTTCTAATATCTTTAGTTGAACGTTTTTGCAAAGGTAGGAATTTGCTAATGATTATGCAACAAATTTTAAGCGATTTTATAATTAGTTACCATTTAGGCACCGGATAAGGAGCCGGTTTAGTGATTGTCGAGCATTGCCAGGAATGTGTCCTCGTCGATGATAGGGATGCCGAGTTTGCCGGCTTTCTCGAGTTTGGACGGACCCATGTTAGCCCCGGCGAGGATGAAGTCGGTTTTCTTGGAGATGGCGCCGACGTTTTTGCCGCCATGGGCCTCAATCATCGCCTTGTACTCGTCACGGGAGTGGTGGTTGAACGTGCCCGAGATGACGATTGACTTGCCGGCGAGGGCGTCGCCAATGGGAGAGTCTACAGAGACATCGACGGCCATTTTTACGCCGGCGGAGGCGAGACGGTCGACGATTTCGCGATTTTTCTCGGCGCTGAAAAAGTTGATGATTGCCTCGGCGATGCGCGGGCCAACGTCCTCGATGGCCTCCAGTTGCTCGGCGGTCATCGCGCGGAGGGTGTCCATGTTCTTGACGGCGCGAGCAATCTTCTTGGAGACGGTTTCGCCGACGTAGGGTATTGACAGGGCATAGATTACGCGCTCAAACGGGACTTCGGTCGACGCGCGGATTCCGTCGACAACGCGCTCGGCGCTCTTGATTGCAAATCCCGGGAGGCGGGCAATCTGCTCGGCGCGAAGGTTGTAAAGGTCGGCAACATCGGCTATCATGCGGTTCTCGACCAGAAGGCGAGCGGTCTCGTCGCCAATACCGTCGATGTTCATCATGCGTCGGCCTACGTAGTGCTCGATGCGGCCAATCTGTTGCGGCCGGCATCCCCACTTGTTGGGGCAGAACCAAGCGGCCTCGCCGGGGTCGCGCTCAAGCGTTGCGCCACACGCCGGGCAGGTCTTCACAAAACGAACTGGCATCGCGTCGGCCTTACGGGCAGCGGTGTCGACGCCGGTGATTTTGGGGATGATTTCGCCGCCTTTCTCGACATATACCATGTCATGGTCATGGATGTCGAGGCGCTCGATGATGTCGGCGTTGTGGAGCGATGCTCGCTTGACGATGGTTCCCGAGAGCAGTACCGGGTCGAGGTTGGCCACGGGAGTGATGACGCCGGTGCGCCCCACTTCAAAGGACACAAACTCGAGGCGCGTCAGCGCGCGCTCGGCGGCAAACTTGTAGGCGATGGCCCATCGAGGCGACTTGGCGGTGAAGCCAAGGTTGCGCTGCATGCGCAGGGAGTTGACCTTGAACACGAGTCCGTCGGTTGCCATCGGTAGTTCGCGACGCGCTGTGTCCCAATGGGTTATATATTCATCGACCTCGGCAATCGAGTGTAACAGAGTCATCGTGTCGCTGACCTTGAAGCCCCAGCGCCGGGCAACCATCATGTTGTCATAGTGGTTGTCACAGGGCAGGTTGTCGCCAATCAGGTAATAGAATACCGCGTCGAGACCGCGGCGGGCAACCTCGGCCGAGTTTTGCATCTTTAACGTGCCCGAGGCGGCATTGCGAGGGTTGGCAAACAGCGGCTCGCCGGCCTGTTCGCGCTCCAAGTTCAGGCGGTCAAACGCTTTCCACGGCAACACAATCTCGCCTCGAATCTCAAATCGCTCGGGAATATCGTCGCCACGCAGTTGCAAGGGAATACTTTTAATAGTCAACACATTGTCGGTCACGACGTCGCCAACCTCCCCGTCGCCGCGAGTGACGGCGCGAACAAGACGTCCATGCTCATAGATAAGCGAAATCGACGTCCCGTCAAACTTCATTTCGCCAACCAAGACCGGCATCTCGCCGCCGAGGCCGTCGACAACTCGTCCTACCCAGTCGTCGACCTCACTGACCGAGTAGGTGTTGGCCAGCGACAGCATCGGGTAGATGTGACGCGCCTGGGTGAACCCTTTGGTGAGGTCTGACCCCACGCGATGTGTAGGCGAATAGGGGTCGTCAAACTCCGGATATTCGCGCTCCAGCGCCTCGAGCTCTTTCATCATCATGTCAAACTCCCGGTCGCTGATTGTTGGCGCGTTCAGGACATAGTAGGCGTGGTTATGGGCGTTGAGGCTGTCGCGAAGGCCCTCGATGCGTTGCTTGATTTCGGTCATAGTTTATTTAAGTTTATTCAAATCTCGCTTCGCTCGAATTGAAGTTTAAAGTTAGAGTTTATAGTTTAAAGTTGGCTTGAATTGAATCTGAGATTTCTTCGATCTCTAAACTTTTAAACTTATAAACTTTAAACTTCGACGTTGAGCTTAGCGAAACGTCGAATATATATAATAATGTGTCAGCCACAATAAAAATATTTCTTTACAAACTCCATCATTCGGTCGGGCGAGATTTGGTCGGCCGAGGGAACGTCGCCAATGGCGCGGAGTCGGGCAATGACGGCGTCGATGACGGCGGGGTTGAAAATGCCGTTTGCCTCATAGATGGCGCGGTCTTTCTCGAGGACGTCGGCGCTTTCGGTACACGACGCCGGGAGCGACTCGAGAGCCATGCGTCGCTCGTCGGCCCCCTTGGCGTGGATGTTGATGTCGACGTAGGTGCGGCGGGCAATCTCGAGCGCCTCGTCGCCCATGGTGAAGCCGAGGGTAGCCGCCACGGCAAGCCCGGCGAGAAAGAGGTAGATGTCGGCCGAGGCGTCGGCGCTGCGGATTTCGACCGTCTGGCGCGAGGTGTATTGTCGTTGCTGACCGGAGCGGCCCGGATTGGCGAGTTCACACATATCGCTGCCGGCAGTCCATCCAAGAGGCACGCGCACGAGCACCGAGCGGTTGCGGTCGCCCCAGCAGACGCTTGTCGGTGCCTCCTGATGGGGCACGAGGCGGAAGTAGGAGGTTGGAATCATGTTGCCAAAGGCGGTCAGCGAGCGGGCGGTCACCATCATGCCGGCAATCAGACGGCGGGCGTCGTTGCTCAAGACGTTGTTGCCCTCGTCGTCGACTTCTATCATGACGTTGCGGCCGTCGCGCATCAGGCGAGTGTGGAAATGCAGTCCCGACCCGGCTTTGCCGGCGGTAATTTTGGGAGCAAAGGTAACGTTGAGTCCCTCGCGGTGGGCCAGCGAGCGGATGACCCATTTGGCCAACAGCAATTGGTCGGCGGCATTACGGGCATCGACCGGCAGGAACTCAATCTCGTTCTGCTCATAAATCATGCCGTCGAGGGTGAAGTTGCCCACCTCAGAGTGTCCATACTTGATGGCGCCGCCAATCGAGGCGATTGTTGCCATGCAGCGGGCGCGGAAGCCGTTGTGTTTGGCAAACGGCTCGCTCTCGTGGTAGCCGCGCTGGTCAACGGCCGGGAACGAGTCGGTTGCCGGCGAGATGACATAATATTCGAGTTCGCCCATGGCGTGGA
>JAFLTK010000036.1 GCA_022511505.1 Muribaculaceae bacterium | reverse complement strand
ATTAATATTCACTTATGTGCAGATGTGAATAATGTTAATGATATGTAAATTTGACCACTGACGTTAAGTAGGATTAACAGCAATCTGTTTTCTTTTTAAAATTACGCACAATATTACGAATATAATTAGAAATATTTTGCTTGCCCAAATACACCATAAGAGTACATGATCCGAAAAATAGAATAAGGAAAGAACATTAGTAGCATAATTAAATATATAATTAATTAAAAATGAAAGAGTGATATATTTTAATTGCAGATTCTTAAAGATTAGTAGATAATATAATAAAACTCCTACGGTAAATACCATATTGATATAAACCAATATATTAACACTCGGCAAAAGGTGACGGCCGATTAATAACATTACAATTATTGCAAATATAGCCCAATTTATCCACTTGTTATAAGAATGATAAAAACAGAGAGAAAGAAAGAAAACAATCTTAGCAATATCTGTCACATAGGTCATCACTAATAAATAATCATTAACAGCTTCCTGACTATTAAAATTTATTAGCCAACTTACAAACCAAAGCAAACAATATAAAAGATAAATCCAAGCCGAAGATTTTAAAAGGTAAAAGAATTTTAAATACTCATTGGATAATTGAGTTGTTACGCTATTGTGGCTACCACAATGAGGACACATTTTAGCTTTGTCGGATATGTTATTCCCGCAATTGGGACATTTAATAAGTGCCATAGTTATTTTATTCTTGCTATTTTTTAGAAAATGATATACTGTTGGATCGCATCACTTAGGGGTGGCAAGGGACTTCTTAATAATCCTTATGTTAGTTGAGATATTAACAAAAATCATCCCTACAGCCCACATTAACTTTGCAAGCCGTATCCATACTATAATATTTAAGGCCGCTACAATAAGGCCTAAGAGCCAAAAAATTGGAATGTCTGCATTGACATTTATATCAAGTGCGATAGACCCTAAAAATATAATGCCGCTACCTATGAAGGCAAGAACAATTATTAATTTACGAAAATAGTCAAGTGCTTTCCTTAAAATCTCTTCAGCTTCGTTATCTCCCTTGTAATTGGATTGATTTTGAAGTGTTTGGCACCCACATTCTGGGCATTTATCCTCGTTACCATTTAAAGGACAGCCACATTCATTACAAATTTTAGCCATATATAAAATTGCATCTATGGCTCTGGGATGCTGTTAAGAATATTAGTATCAAAAAGGCATAAAGAAAAAGCGGAGCCAATTTTTCACTCGCTTAATCTGTGAGGGCTTCGACTCCCTTGATATAGTTGGCAAGTGTAGATAACTCCACTTTGACCGTATATCGAATTAAAACGATATTACAAGCCAAAGAGAAGCGTACTTCCACCACCATTCTCTATATCTTTGAAGTTGTCGAAGTTTCACAGATAGAACGATGCGAAAACGCTATCTCAATATGTCTGCTCGCCCATTTTGGACTTGCAACAGCAAAGTTAGGAAATTTCTTTAGAAGTATGTGCAATATTTGAAAAAACTTTTCTATCTGTTAAATCATTTTTGATTTTTTCGGTAAAATGTGAAAACTTCGGCGTAAAATTGAAAATAGTGTTGTGATTTTTATGCATTAATTTTGCGGCACAAAAAATAAGTAAAGAGATATGGAAACAATAAAATTGAACAATGGAGTTGAGATGCCTTTGGTTGGCTACGGGGTCTTTCAGGTTGACCCGGCCGAGTGTGAACGCTGTGTAACCGACGCGCTGACAGTTGGTTACCGCTCGATTGACACGGCGCAAGCCTATTTTAACGAGGAGGGCGTTGGCAACGCGTGGCGCAAAAGCGGCATCGCCCGCGAGGAGTTGTTTCTGACCACCAAGGTGTGGGTCAGTAACTTTGAGGGTGGCAAAGCGGCCGAGTCAATCGACACGTCGTTGCGCAAACTCCAGACCGACTATATCGACCTGTTGCTCATCCATCAGTGTTTTGGCGACTATTACAACGCCTACCGCGCGATGGAGGATGCGCTGAAAGCCGGCAAAGTTCGTGCGATTGGTGTCAGCAACTTCTACTATGACCGCTTTGTCGACATCGCCGAGATGATGGACATCAAACCCGCTGTAAATCAGATAGAAGTGAACGTTTTTGCGCAACAAAGACCGATGCAGGAGCTATGCGCCCGCTATGGCACCCGCCTGATGGCATGGGGACCTTTTGCCGAGGGCATGAACGGTTTCTTTACCAATCAGGCGTTAACCGAAATCGGTGCCAAGTATGGTAAAACCCCTGCACAGGTCGGCCTTCGCTACCTCGTTCAGCGTGATATAATCGTTATCCCCAAATCGGTCCACAAAGACCGCATGGAGCAGAATTTCAACATCGCCGACTTTAATCTCACTGACGCCGACATGGCCGCAATCGCCTCGCTTGACCTGGGTCACGGCGTAGTTGTCAACTTCGAGGACCCGATGCAGCGCGTCGCCCTCTTTGACATCGTCAAAAAGTATCATGTTTAAACGATTTTTTCTGTGCCTATGCGCTTTATTGGGATTAACTGCTTGCGCATCAGGCAATAATCAAGATATGAATGTAGAAAAAATGGAAAAGAAATTAGTAGTCTATTTCTCCCACACCGGAGAGAACTATAATGTAGGTTATATCGAGGAAGGCAACACAGCGATTATCGCCGATATGATTGCAGATGCAACCGGTGCCGACAAGTTTGAGATAGTTCCTGAAAATGCTTATCCTGTTGATTACAACCAATGTATCGAGGTGGCGCAACAGGAAAAACGAGCCAATGCCCGTCCCGCTGTAAAAGGCGATGTCGCAATCGAGGACTACGACGTCATTTTCATCGGTTATCCCAATTGGTGGGGCGAAGTGCCGATGTGTGTCTACACATTCATTGAGAAACATGATTGGAACGGCAAGACCGTCATTCCGTTCATCACCCACGAAGGCAGCGGCATGGGTGGCACTGACAGCAAGATAGCAAAGGCAACAGCCGGTTCCAATACACTTGTAGGCAAGGGGCTCTCCGTGCAAGGAAAGATTGCACAGGAAAACCGAGCTTCCGCTAAAATATCGGTTGACAATTGGCTTAAGTCCTTAGATTTCTGATGATATTGATTGCCTAAAGGAGACCATTTAACATTGGCAGAACCGGGTTTCCCCGGGTGCAATAAATTTTAGAAAAGATACCCCCCGGCGGGTGGAGGAAAAGCGAGAGCCTCAGGGCGCGGTGGCGGCCTGAGGCTCTCGATATTATGGGTTATTACCCGCTTGGGGAAATCCCGGGGTTATTGGCTTAAATCCTTATTTTACGAGGACTTTGCTGACTTTGTTGCCCTGACGAACGATGTAGAGGCCATGCTCGGGATTGGCAACCTGTACGCCCTGGAGGTTGTAGTAAACGGGGGCGGCGTCAACGTCGGTAGCGACTTCTACGATGCCGCTCTCGTCGGCTTTCTTGTAGAGGGTGGGGAGCACTTGACCGTCGGCAACAACGGCGGGAGCGATGTTGGTGTAGGGAGTGCCGTTAGCGCCGAGTGACTGGCAGACGATGCAACCGGTCAGGGTGTTGGTGAAGGTGACGGCGTCGCCATTGAAAGTTGCGTTCCAGTAGCAACCGCTGTTGGCCTCGGTGTAGAGTTGGAATGAGGTCAGATAGGCGGCGTCCATGCCGAGGAAGCGACCTTCGGCGTCAACGAGGGTGTAGCCGTTGGCGGTCTGAGCGATGGTGATGGCGGCGTTTTCGGGAGCATAGAATGTGTTGCCCGAAACCTCGCCGTTGGTCAGGTTAAGACGGCCGTAGGTGGCAGTAGCGGCGATGGGGGCGCCATACTGGTTGCCGATTACAAAGATGTAGCCTTCGCCCGAGGTGATTGAGGTAACTTTCTCAAAAGCAGGGTTAGTGGGGGTGGGGTCGGGAGTGTAGCCACCTTCGCCCTCGCCGGTGATGATGAGGTTGCGGATTTCCCAAGTGTCGGCACCGTCGGCAGTTGAGCCATACTTGAAGGCGAGTTGGATTTTCTTGCCGGCGTAGGCGCTAAGGTCGATGTTGCCTGAGTTGGCGAAGTCCCAACCACCGGCTACGGGCCATTCGGGAACGGCGAGTTTGGTCCACTCGGTAGTGCCTTCGGTGCGAACAACGAGGCCACAGAGGTCCTTGAGAGTAGTCTGGAACTTGGCGGCGTGCTCAAAAGTGGCGGTGATATTGCCGGTGGCGCCGGTCAGGTCGATAACGGGCGAGATGGCGTAGGCCTCAGAAGCGTAGGCTACGTTCTGAACAAACGCGCTGGCGTTGAGGTAGTAAGCGCCGTTGTAGCTCTTCCAAGACCAGATGTAGGTAGCCTCGGCGGGGAGGACAACGTTCTCGAAGGTGAAGTCGGTGTCGTTAGCAGTCTGTGCGAGGCCGGTCCAGAGGACTTTGGTTTCGCCGGTATCGCCGCCGCCCTGGTTGCCGCCGCCTTCGCCGGTGGTAATGGTGAGTTCGGTAAAGCGCCAAGAAGCAGAAACGCCGAATGTCAGCGAGTTGGTGTTACCGCTCCAAGTAGCGTTGTTGCCCGAGAGGGTCATCGAACCGGTGTTTACGGTAAACGCGAGGTTTGAGCCGGCGTTTGAGCCCTTGAAGTCAATCTTGGTGATAGAGGTGCCTTCGGGGGCAGTGATGGTGCATGTGTTGGAGGCGTAGAGGCGAACGGTGCGCTGCTGGTTAGCGTTGGTAGAGGTTGCCCAGTAGTAGGCGGGAGCTGTCTTGCCGCCACCGTCGGTAAAGGTGAACATGAACTCGTCGAGGTTGAAGCTCTCGAGGGGCTGAATGTGACGAGCAGCCTGAACCGAGCCGTCATCCTTCTTGGTTTCAGCAATGTCCTCACCTTTAAGGTTTTCGGCATCATTTACGTTGTAGGTTGTCTCAGAAGCGCAGGCCATGCCAAACGCTGCTACAACCGCACAAAAAGAGAGTAAAAACTTCTTCATAAAGTTGATTTTATAGTTGAAAATGAATATATCTTCAAATACTTTAACCGCGCGGTGACACGCGGTCATCTATTCGCTTGCAAAAGTAATCATTAACCTCCACAATATAAAGAAATCACGCCAAAAAACTTTGCAATCACGTCAAAACCTTGTCTCCAACCATATTAAATCAATTGTGGAACGGGAGCCGGAGGTTTTTGTCTCCGGTGTGAGCCCGGAGGGCGAAACGGGGAATTTAGCGGGTGGAGGGGAGGATGCCTTGGCGGACGAGGAGGAGGGAGTCGGTGGCCGAGATGGTATCGGCATCGATGTTGGTATCGAGGTCGGTGCCGGCGGGTCCGCGGAAGTTAAGGCGCCCTATGCGGCCGCGTTCAACGCCGGCGCGGAAGGCGTTCTCGATTGTGCGCAACAGGTTGATGCGGGTAGTGTCGGTGATGGCGAGTTCCTGGCCAACCATGTTTTCCTTGAACTTGGCGCCGCCGAGCCTTACTTTCATCTTGCCGTCGCCGGCGTTACCGGTGAGGTTTATGCCAAACTTGAACGGGACGGGCGATTTCAGTATCGAGACGTGATAATTGTAGTTCAGGGCAAGGTCGTTGCTACCCATGACGCCGAGGCGATATCGGTCCATGTCAAACATGAACGGGTACAGTTGCAACCGCGAGTCCTGGATGGCAATCTGGACGGTCATGTGGTCAATCATATTGTGACCTTTATCTTTGAACATCAGCCATTTGCCGATGGTTCGGAACGTCTCGGCGTCCATCAACACGAGCGAGTCGCCACTCAGTTTGAGGGCGGCCGAGAGCGACGGCAGGTTTATGTTCATGTCGGGGTCGAGGTTGGTTGTGGCGACCATCTCGGCGTTTACAATGCCGCTAATGTCACGCAACAGGGGCATCAGCGAGTCGACGGCGGGCATCATCTCGAGGAAGTTGGCAATCTTGAAGTCACGCAGGCGCATACCGAAAGTAAACTGCAGGTCACGGCGCGTCGGGGCCGAGTAGAGTGCCGAGAGGTCGACGCGCCCCACGTCGGCTGTCGCCGACAGGTTGTTGAGGTTGAGGGCGCCGTCGTGAACGCGCAAGTCGCCGTTGAAATTGCGGAACGCAACGTCGGCGTATGAAACGTTCTTGGCGTGTATCTTCAGGTCGGCGTCGACGTTGGAGGGCACGAGTAGGGCGGCGGTTTGGTCGGCGCCGGCAGCAATGGCAGCCTCCATGGCGTCGTCGCTCTCGAGGTCGTTGAGCGCGGAGGGAGTCGCAGTCGCGGCGTTTTCGGCGAAGGCCGAGCCGGCAAAGGCCGCCTGAGCGAGAGCGTTGATGTCTATGTTGTCGCTCTCGAGGTTAAAATTGACGCGCAGGGGCGACGGGCGCCGCGAGGTCAATGCGCGCGTGAGGTTGGAGATATAGCCGTTGACGGTGAAATCGCTCTTGCCGAGGCGCAGGCGGGTGTTGGTGACGGCGATAGAATCGGTCGTAAAGTTCACGTCGAGGTTTTCAAGGCGGCAACGCATCGGGTAATAGGGAGTCATGACGCGGGCCGAAGCGGCCTTGATGCTACCGGTGGCTTGCCAGTCGCGCAACATCTGGCGCATCGTGCGGTCGACGCGCATGTCAATCATCTCGCGGCGGTCGAGCGAGTCGATGGCCTCGCGGCGTTGCCGTTCAGCATCGCGAGCGGCGGTTGCCGAGGCGCGCGCTGTGCGCAGCGAGTCGCGCTCGCCGGCGGTCATGGCCGAGCGGCGCAAGGCGATTTCTGACGGGTGTAATTGCAACTTAATCTCGCCGTCGCTGAGCGACGCGCGGTTGAAGCGGTCGGTCCAGCGCAGGCGCCCGGCATTGATTGTCGCGGCGAGCAGGGGCGCTCGGGAGCCGCCTTTGTAGCGTGTCAACATGGCGCGGGCCGTCATGTCGCGCAGCCGCAAGCGCATGGTGTCGGCCTCGCTGACAACGTTGAGCAGCCCCACCGAGAAGCGGCCGGCAATGGGGTTAATCCGGGTGGTATCGGCGCTCGACGAGCGGTTGGCCATGCCTATGCCGGCCATCATGCCCGAGGCACCGACCTCCATGCCGGGCATCCCGACGTGGAGGGTGTCGATTTTGAGCGACGCGGTCAGAAGCGAGTCGACGGTGTGCTCGCCGCGGACGAATGAATTGCTTGTCCCGAGGTCAAACTCGGCGCGCTCGACGTAGGCACTGAGCGAGCTGTCGCGCATGGCAAATCGGGCGCCGGTCAGCGTGGCTTTACCGGTTGCGCGCATGCGATGGAAATTCTCGGGCGTCAGGTAACTGAGGCGTGTGTGAACGCGCGCGTCGGCCTCGAGTACGCCGGCAATCGAGGCCGGCAGTTGCTCCAGGAGCAGCGCGGGCAGGCGGCTGACATCGAGACGTCCCTTGAAACCGGCGTCGACGAGCGGGTCGCTCATCGGGTAGCGGACGCTACCGTCAATGTCGACCTCAACGGCATGGCCAAGCGCTTGTAACCGATTGATAGTCACGACGCTATTGTCGAGCGTGCGGCCGTCGATTGAGGCTGCAGCGTCGAGATGGAGTTTGTGGAGATGGAGAGGCCGCATGAAAAAATGGCCGGCATCAAGTCGCAGCGTGGCGTCAAACGACGGCAAAACGGTCGTGTCGCCAATGACGTAAGGCCGCTGCAGTTCCATTGTCGCCGCCAGAGTCATGTCGGTTTCAATCGGCGGCAACTGGCGGGTCATATCCTCGGGCAACAACTCGAGAATAGAGTTGAGAGCTACTGTTGGTATATCGACGCTGAGGCGCTCGATGGAGGTCTCGGTCGAGGCGTTAACCGTTGTTGAGATTTTGGTTATCAGGTCGTTAAGCCCTATAGTCAGGTCGCGGGCCTCGATGTGGGTCAAGTCGGCGGGGTCGAAGATGACACGGCCGCCGAGCCCGAGACGCAGGCCGCTGAGGTCAAAATCGGCCATGCGGGCGCTGGTTATACCCTTGACGCTGAGGTCGTAGGTTTTCTCCTCGGCGCCGGCCACGCTCGATGTTGCAAGCGTCAGCGCGACATCGGTCGAGTCGGGCATGGAGATGTAGCGAATCGGGGCATCGCCAACGATGGTGAAAGTCCCGAGCGAAATATCGGGTAGCGGCCCCGACGAGGCGGTGTCGGTGTCCTCAGAGGTGGGGAAAATGTTATAATTGGCGTGCAGACTGTCGGCGACAACGATTGTGGCCGCCGGACGCACGATGTTGACGTCGTAAATGGCGATTTCGCCCGTCAGCAGTCGGGCGAGGTTGATAGTGCCGTCAAAATGGTCGACCCTCAACAGCGAGTCGGCTGCCTCGGGAAGCATGGCGCGCTGCTCGGCCGGGAGTGATTTCAGCGCGTTGCTGACAACCTTGAGCGTGTCTACATCAACCCTGAACCTCGGGAACGTTGACCAGAACGTCAACTCGACGCGGCTGATGCTGACATCGGCGTCTATATGCTCTGAGGCGATGCGTTCCACCAGCGGCGTCAGTCGCTCGGGCTTTAGGATGGCGACCACGGCCGATAGCAGTATCAGCACCAGGGCGACTATCGACAACAGTGTTATTCCGGTGATTTTCAGGGCACGACGCCACCACGGGCGGCGCTTGCGCGGGGTCTCGGCCTGGGGTTCGGGAGTCGGTGTCATGGCTTATAAGGTCGGGCGGTTATGTGGAAACAGGGTTGATGGATTTCATATTTTACCCAGCAGCGGCCCTCGTTGCGAAGGTCAAAGAGAATTTGGGCCAGGAGAGCCTTGAGGTCGTCGGTGCCGCGGTCGGGGCACGTCTCGCTGTCGCGAACGAAGCGCACGTAGGAGATGTCGACCGTGGTGCCAAACTGGTGGACCGACGAGTCGACGGCGTTGCGGTTTCGGCGGCGCAGTCGCTTGACGTTGTCGGCCGTGCGCAACACCGAGGTCACTTTGACGCGGTAGTCGCCGCCACCATGGGCGTCAAGACTGTCGCGAAATCGCGAGCCAATTTCGTGGAGCAACGCCGCCGCCTCAGGGACGAGATAGGGTTTGGAATATTTGAGAGTGTCGACAAAGAAATCGGCACACGATACAATTTTGATAAGCGGGCGACGCAGGTTCCAGTGGTCGGCGGTCGTCTCGATGGGGTCAATGCCAATCTTGACGGCGTCCTCATAGTGGACATAGTTTGAGTCATTAAAAATCTTATGGTAGGGCTGACCGAGGCGACGCAGTCCCAGGCTTTCGCCGCGAGCCGGGGCGAGGCGAGAACCGTCGACCCAAGGGCTGACGGTGTCACGAGTGATGTCGAGCGACGTCAATGTGACGCCCTCCACCTCATCGCTCATAACAAAGCGGTCTGAACCGCCGCCACGGCCGTTGCGACACGACACCGCCACCCCAAGCGCTAACGCTACTATAATGATTGTCAACAACTTCTGCATAATTTAAAGAGGATAGGAAGATTACCCAAGGGGAGGAACTTTAAAACCTTAAACTATAAACTTCAACTGAGCGTAAGCGAAAGTTGAATTATTTCTTATATCCTACAGACTGGACGATGACGACCTTCTGCTCGGGACGCAACTTGAGTAATTCGCCGAGTTTCTCGCGGTCAACACCGCCACGCGCACAGGTGCCCAGGTCGTTGGCGGCACAATAAAGATAGAGGTTTTGCATGACCGCACCGGCATCAACACCGGCCATCAACTCGTTGCGTTGCAAGGCCCCGTCGGTGACAATAGCCACGTTGACCGGAGCATCGACCGCCCAGCCCTTGGGAGCGGCAACTTGCTGAGCCTCGTTGCCGGTTGCAACCTCGACGAGCGTGTTGTTTTTGTTGTCATACAGCCACGCTCCGGCAGGGGTGATGAGATAAACGCTTACCTCCTGCTTATTGCTCGCAGTCGGGGTGGTCAGCTTGCCGTCGCCGTGGGTGACACCAACGGCCGACCAAAGTAACCCCGAGATAAGCCCGTCACTGAGCATCTCGGTGCTGTAGGCGCGAGTCGAGACGCGGGCGGCCATAACATCATAAACGGGAGCACCACCGGTGGGTGCCGACGTTGACAACACGGGAGTCTGACCCATGGTGCTTAGCATGCCGAGCATAGCGGCGATTGTAACAGTAAACTTCTTCATAATTTTTGTTATTGTCCCCGCACAGCTCGCTGCGCTCGCAAGTACGGGGTTATTGAAATTGTCATC
>JAFLTK010000035.1 GCA_022511505.1 Muribaculaceae bacterium | reverse complement strand
GGTATCGTTGGTCATCATTTGCTTTTAGGTTTGACGCGGCTCCACTGGTTGAAATTGCACTGTGACTCGAGGTCGGCCTCAATATCGTCGGGCAATGCCGAGAAGAAATCGTGGCCGGTCAACGCCTCGACGCTATCAATCGATACGGCACATTGTTGCATGCCGCCGGGGTTATCGCCGTTATTGAAAATGAAGCCGATACCGCGGGCCGGCTTGGCGTAGGGCGACAGGATGACCTTGAAAAAGCGCGCCGGGACGGTGACGCCGGTCAGGCCGATATGGGCAATCGGGGTGTCGCCGGGGACCGGTCCGCAGACGATGTAAATCGCGCTGTCGGCCGCGGCCCAGTCGCGACATTTCTGCTCGAGTTTGTTCCACGAACCGCGATTGAGGTCAGGGTCTTGGGGCACCATGTTGGTCATGTAGAACGACTCCTCCATTGCAGTTTTGTTCCACTTCATGTCGCCGGCCGGAGCCATGTGTCCGCGGTCCCACGACGAGTGGCGATAGTCGTCGGGCGTTGCGGAGCCCTTGACGTTAGGGTCGGCCATGAAGTTGTCGGTGCGCTTTAGGTCGCCTTTGACTTCATCGGCAGTTAGTTCCCATGCCACCCAGTTGGGGATATGCTCTTTGGAGTTGAAATTGACGTCAAAACCGCGATAATGGACGAGGTGGGTCTTTAGGCCGGGCGCTGTCTTGACCGACAATAGCGAGGATGCGGCGGGAACGTTGCCCTCGGGCAGTTCGACGCTTTGGGCCGACTCTCGGCTCGAGAAGTAGAGGACCGCCAGAGCTACGACGGCCAGCAGCAGGACATATATAGGTTGAGATTGTTTCTTCTTTGCCATTTGAAGTCAGAAATGGTTGGTTTTCAGATGGTTACGTTTATGATATGCGAAATCTCGACAATGTCGGTTATCGGGGTGCCGGGGCCAATGGGAAGCGAGATAATCGAGTTGACAAGCCGCTCTGTAACAGGTAGTTGGACGCCGGCAAACTCAGCCGCATAGCAGGGCTGTAGATGTGGCGGAACGGCATAGTGGATGTCGGTCTCCACACCTCGGTCAAGCAACAGTTGGCGAATCTTGTCACGTCGGGCCGGGTCGACGGTTATGACATATTGGTGCCAGACGCAATCGGTTGGCATCGACGACATTAACGGCAGCCCGACGGCCGGGTTGGTGATGTTATTGCTATAGGCCACGGCGCGATCAAAGCGTGCGGCGTTCTCGAGGTCGAGATAGTCGAGTTTCACGTCGAGAATTGCGGCTTGAATGGGGTCAAGGCGTGAGTTAAAGCCTTGCATGATATTGTGATAGCGGCGATCGCTGCCATAGTTGGCGAGAGCGCGGACGGTGGCGGCAAGTGCGGGGTCGGCGGTGGTGACGGCACCGGCGTCGCCAAGAGCGCCGATGTTTTTGGTGGGGTAGAAACTGAACGCAGCCGCGTGGCCGAGCGAGCCGGTCGGGAAATGACCGTTGAGGCCGGGAACGGTTGCACGGGCACCGATTGCCTGGGCATTATCCTCGATGACGAGCAGGTCGTGACGCTTGACGACGTCGGCCATCGTCTCGTCCCACGCTACGCGGCCGTAGAGATGAACAGGCATGATAGCGCGCGTCTTGGAGGTAACGGCATCTTCAATCAACGTCGAGTCGATATTCATTGTGACCGGCGAAGGCTCGACGGGTATCGGTTTAAGCCCGGCGTCGCTGATAGCCAGGAAAGTAGCGATATAGGTGTTGGCCGGGACGAGCACTTCGTCGCCGGGCTGAAGGCGCCCCAGATGGATGTAGGCGCGAAGGATGAGTCGCAGAGCGTCGAGACCATTGGCGACGCCGACGGCATGGGGAACTTGCACTGTCTCGGCAAGGTGTTTCTCAAAACGCTCAACCTCCGGTCCGCCGATATAGCGTCCCGAGTCGATGACCCGGGCGGCGGCCTCTTTCATGCGTTCAAGGTAAGGCGCATTGGTGTCGGCAAGCGATAGAAAGGGATATCGTTTCATTTTGAGGCTGTCAGTTGAAGGAACAGATTGTAGTCGCGGACGTAATCGGCCTCGTCAAAGGTGTTTGATGCCAATGCCAGACATACGCTTGCGGCGGAGAAATTATCGATTGTTCGCCATATACCGGCAGGGATGTATAGGGCGCGATACGGGCGGTCAAGGTGGAACGTTCGGCGGTTCTTACCGTCGTCAACAGTTACGTCAAAACTGCCCGCAACGGCCACAATCAGTCGTTGTTCAGTGTAATGTGAATGTCCTCCACGCTCAGTATCAGACGGTAGGTCATACAGATAATAAATGCGACGCACGTTGAAAGGAAACGGAGGTGTGTTTTGAACTGCCGAGTAGTTGCCTGCCTCGGGGAGCGCCACGCGCTTGAGCGTGATAATCTTGCAGTCGTTGACGTTTGATGTCGAGTGGGAGTCGATATTCGCCATAGTGACAGGGGGTTAGAATGTATCGGGCTCGTCGGGGTCATCGATTGTCGACGAGAGGATGGCGATGACCGTGTTGCCTGCAATGTTGTTAATGTCAACAGTCCACGTAGCCGGGACATAGACACCGCGATAGGCGCGCGACAGGTGGAAAACGCTCTCGACGCCCTCGGGCGAAGTCACTCGGGCGTCAAACGACCCGGCGAGCGGGAGCAACAGTTGGCGCTTGCGGCGAAAGCGTCGCGACGGTAGCGCCGTGTCGGCCGGCAGGTCATACAACCACTCGACGCGCTTGATTTCAAAGGGCGCCTGGTCCATGTTCTGGATGAAACTCAAGTTGCCGCGCGGGTCACAAAAGCGCGGAAATTCAAGTACTTGCGGCTTATCGTTTGAGTCCATTGGCGGCGAGTTTGAGCAGATATTTTCCGTAAGCGTTATTTTTCATCGGCTCGGCGAGCATGGTCAATTGCTCGGCGTCTATCCAACCGCGGCGAAATGCAACCTCCTCAAGGGCGGCAATCTGCACGCCTTGTCGGCGCTCGATGGCGGCCACAAACGATGATGCCTCAAAGAGCGAGTCGACCGTCCCGGTGTCGAGCCACGCAAATCCTCGTCCAAAACGCGACACACTGAGGCGTCCCGCCTCAAGATAGGCGTTGTTGACACTCGTAATCTCCAACTCGCCGCGAGCCGATGGCTTTACCTCGGCGGCAATCTCGGCAACGTCGGCGGGATAGAAATAGAGACCGACGACGGCCTCACAGGACTCAGGTTCGGTCGGTTTTTCGACAATCTTGACCGGCCGACCGGCATCATCGAGCGTGACAACCCCATAGCGTTCAGGGTCGGGGACCGTGTAACTGAAAATCACGGCGCTACCGGTCGTTTCGACCGTCTCAACAGCCTGACGAAGCATCCCGGTGAACCCTTGGCCATAGAAAATGTTGTCGCCAAGCACAAGACAAGCGCTCTCGCCGGCCATGAACTCGCGGCCGATGATGAAAGCCTGAGCCAATCCTTCGGGGCGCGGCTGCTCGGCGTAGGTCAGCGAGATGCCAAAACGCGACCCGTCGCCAAGCAATCGCTTGTAATAAGGCAGGTCATCGGGGGTAGAGATGAGCAGAATCTCGCGAATGCCGGCGAGCATCAATGTCGATAGCGGATAATATATCATCGGCTTGTCATAGACGGGCAGCAGTTGCTTGGAAACACCCATTGTGACGGGATAAAGACGTGTGCCCGACCCTCCGGCAAGAACTATTCCTTTCATCGCTATTAATTGTTATAGAGGTTGTTAACGATTGCCATACATTTTATCGTAATACTCGCGGTAGGCACCCGATGTGACCGCGGCGACCCACTCGGGATTGTCCAGATACCAGCGAACGGTCTTTTCAATCCCTTCACGGAACGGGGTCATCGGATACCAGCCCAACTCGGCGGCAATCTTGGCCGGGTTGATGGCATAACGCATATCGTGGCCCGGGCGGTCGGTGACGTAGGTTATCAACGAGTCGTTAATCGCCTCGGGGTCGCCGTCCTTGAGGAGACGACGGTAGCCGGGCTCGGCAGCCAAAATGTCGTGCATCAAGGCAATTACCGTCTTGACGATGTCGATATTCTGTTGCTCGTTGAAACCGCCTACGTTGTAAACCTCGCCGTCGCGTCCACGTTTGAGGACGGCGTCGATGGCGCTTGCATGGTCCTCGACATAGAGCCAGTCTCGCACGTTCTCGCCACGGCCATAGACGGGTAACTTTCTGAGATTCAGAATATTGTTGATAATCAACGGGATGAGTTTCTCGGGAAAATGATAGGGGCCATAGTTGTTGCTGCATCGGGTGATGCAGACCGGCAGGCCGTAGGTATCGTGGTAGGCAAGGACGAGCATGTCGGCCGACGCTTTTGCTGCCGAATAGGGTGAACGCGGTGCCAACGGCGTTGTTTCGTCAAACATACGCTCGCCGTAGGCTACCGCAGGGGTATCCTCGCGAGTGGCGACAAACTCGGCTGGCAGATTATCTATATCAATAGGCCGTGGAACGTCATAATCCTTTGACAGCGAGCCATATACCTCGTCGGTCGAGATTTGTAGAAAACGATGCCCCGGTCGATAGGTGCCGTCGCCCGTCGCCCACGCGCGGCGTGCCGCGTCGAGCAATGTCTGTGTTCCCAAAATGTTGGTTTCCAGAAATAGGCGCGGATTTTCAATCGAGCGGTCAACGTGACTCTCGGCTGCAAAGTTGACAATAAATTGCGGGTCATACTCTGCTAAAATACTATTAACCACGGCGCTATCATTGATATCGCCGTGGATAAAGGTAACATGACCCGCGTCAATCTCGTCTTTAATGTTGGCGACATTGCCGGCGTATGTTAGCGCGTCGAGCGCCACGATATGCTCGTCGGGGTAACGTCGGGTCAGATATTTGACGAAGTTTGAGCCGATAAAGCCCGCACCGCCGGTGACGAGATAGGTCGCTTTCATTGTCGTTGCAATCAGTGACGGGGAACGGGTTATTCAGCGCCGTCGGCCTTAACCTTTTTGGTTTCAGCCTTAGTCTTGACAGGCTTAACCTCTTTCATTTCAGGCTGTTTTGCTTTGGCATCCTTACATTCAGTGCCGCCGCAACCGCCACAACCTTGACCGTTGCATTCTTGGGCCTTGCCCTCAATTTTCTTGCCCTCGATTTTCTTGCCCTCGATTTTCTTGGGCTCGGCACCGGTGGCTTTCATCTCCTTGACGGGAGTGGCCTTAACGGGAGTTTCGGTGGCCTTTACCGGAGCCTCGGTCTTGACGGGCTTGGCGGTAGTGGCGGGCTTGGCGGTAGTGGTAGAGGCGATAGTAGCCTTGTAGCCAATCTTGCCAAATGCCTGGGTCAGGCTCTCAATTGACGCCTTGGCGGGGTCATATTTGATAGTGACAGTCTGATTGCTTCTCGAAGTAGCGATTTCTTTAACGCCCTTTGCATAACGGACGTTTTCTTTTATCTTCTTTTCGCAGTTCTCACAGTGCATACGTGGAGAAACAGTAAATACAGCGGTGGCAATCTCGCCGGCATAGGCTATTACAGCCACGACAAGAGCCAGAGCAATAGAGAGAAAACGTTTCATAATGTAAAAAGATTAGGGTTAATAAAAATGAGATTGCAAAGATAATAAAAAAAATCGGCATTTCAATAAATTAACCCGTTTTTGGAGTTTTTGGGAAGTTAAAGCATCAAATCAAAAACAAACGTCCGAGCGTTGCCGGCAGGGGAGCACATCGACACGATATCGCTCTTTGAAGGGCGTTTTTTCAGTCGTTGGTTGCCGGGGTGACTTTGAATGTGATGGTGTAATCGTCGGATGATTTGGTGTATTTAGACTCGTCGGCAAAGGCATTGCGCCAAATCTTTATACCACTGTCATCGACCAGCGCAACGTCATACCGGTTGCGGAATGTATCGCTTTGGGAAACCTCATACTCGTGTCGGGAGACGATTATTGAACTTCCGCTGAAGTGCTTGATTTCCAGACAACGATAAATCGAGTCGCCTACTTTGCGATATTCAAGGTCATAACCTTGCGCGTCATTTCCCGAGTCGGGATTCAGATGCTTTGAATATATCGCACCGACTTCATAACCCGAGTCGGGAGCTTGTAATGCTTGCAACACTTTATCCTCGGCTTGGTCACCAATCTTCTGAAGGTCAGCGTCATTCAATCTTCGCCGGGTTGTACCTTTACCTCGGCGGTTGCCTCCTCCGCCGCTATTTGAGAAACCGGGTCTTTGTTGAGTGTCGACAATCATGATACCCAAAGGGTCGCTTGTTTTAGTGGCGCTGTTGCTTGAGGCCGGCGAGTTATCGTCATTGTTTGGCGCGGCAGAGGTGTGCTTTTGCTTCAATTTCAGGAAATAGTCTTCGTGTCCCGGAAAATATAGCAAACTTTCGTCCTCGATATTGAGGTCAAGACCGTCGTAGTTGTAATATTCAAGTTTTGAGGGAATTACACAGTCTTCGTTGACGATTGACTGAGTGTCAAAACCAAATCGTTCTTTAATTAGTTCAACGATAAAGAGATTGTAATCAGGGTTGACCAGATATTTGTCTTCAGTTTCGAGAAACGCGTAAATCCAGTCATCACTCTGAAATTGGCTTATCCGGCTCAAATAATGTTTTTGCTTGTCAGTATCGGCAAGATAAGCATTGTAAAGCCATGATTTATAGGCTGGAACATATTTGCTTCGTTCTCGTTGTAATTGCTGGATGTGATAGAGCATGAAGTTGGATTGATTGGCGCGGTCAATCGATATGCCGAGCCTGTCGGCTATAAAGGTGTTTTTGTTTTCTCTAATAAGTTCCCGGTCAAAGTCACCGGCTTTGCCGTTTCGGGAAAATACAATTTCCCAAAACGCCAATTCAGCGTCCGAAATGCCAAATGCCTCCTGACAGGATTGCCAAAGGTCGGGGTTGATGCTTTCGCTGAGGAATTTCAGTTCCCGGTCTGAAGCCTTGATTATGCGATAAAAACGGTCAATATTGTCTCGTGCCGATAGATTAAGGACTACACAGACAGCCTCGGCCACGACGTTGCAGAATTGCGGGTCTAAAAGAGCGTCAGCCAACGTGCTATATCCTGAGCATATAAGCGGTGTCCGGTCGTTGGATATCATTTCGCCCTCAGTCATCGCCTCGGGCACAGTCTTGATGTTGTGGTGCTCAAAAGAGTAGGATGCCGATTTTACAATGTCAACCGAGAGACGGTCGATTTGCGATTTCTTGTCGCGGTCGAAGGTCACGCCGTCGCCGGTGTCTTTGCTTGTCAATGCCAATAGATAGGGCTTGCACTTCTGCAATCGGCTGTTTAACTGTTGTGTCAGGCTGTTATTGTTGACGATTTCTACAGTCTTGACCTTCAAGTCTTTAACGCGCCGACAGCCGAAGTATCGGTTTACTTCATCCTCGCCGTCGCGCAGTTGCAACAAGAGGATTGGCAACTCCTCCTGCAATTTCTTTGAGGTCCAATTATTGCTGTAAAATATCTCGCGAGAGTCCATCAGTACTGTTTTTCCCTTCAACGTGCACAGCATTCTAAGCGCGACATTATCGGGGAGAGCCGCCTTGTTGCCTAAGGTGACAAAGGCGACCTTAACCTTGTGATAAAACTCCTTGATACCCTTCTCGTTGCCGGTCCTCTCAAACTCGGCCGCTTTGGCATTTATCAGGTCATGTAGTTCACGCGATGTGAAATCAGAATAAGAATATTTGGCGCCAAGCCTTTTGAGTACAGGCGGTATCATGTCATCTCGGTCGTCATATTTGAAATTTCTATCGGCGTCGAGCAACCATTCACGGGTGGTGATAACATAATTGGACAGAGCAGCGGCTGCCGTCTTCCTTTTAAGAAGATAGGAGATATAGTTAGTCTTCAAGGGCTCGGGTCCAAACCAGCCTCTGCCGTAGTACCATGTAAGCCCTAAATTGTTCATAACCTGTGAACTAAGACCTGACTTCAGTATCAGCTTAACGAGGTCGGTAAGTGAAAGTTTGTGCCATTTGTCAAGCCCGGCGGGAATTGTCACGACGTTGACACCGGCGCCTACACGCCAAGATGGGGCATTGGCTATCGCGTTCTTTGATAGACCGTTAGACTTCAAATACTCGCTATCATCACCATAACACACTTCCCTGGTCAAAAAGTAACAGTTAACGCCAAGCGCTGTATAGAAGTCTTGCACCCGACCGCCGGCCGATGATTTCAGAAACTCGGGAAAGGCTACATAATCATTCAGGTCATGGATTGATGCGCATAGTTTTAGATTTCTGAAGCCGTCGGGAAAACGTTCATCGCCAAAAATCAGTTCTGAGGCGGGGCGCCATTGGCCGGCCTCGGTCGGTAGGTAACATTCGACTTTGATTTTTTTAAATTCATCGGTGTTTGACAGATACAGTTTGAAAAGACACTCGATTATGTCGTTGATTTGGGATGTCGAGAATTTGTTTACCTCTTTACGTGAAATCATCAACATGCGTTTAATGCCGCTGACGTCAGATGCCGATGCTTCGGTAACGGTGTCATTCAATTTGCCGGCAATTGCTCTAACCTGTTCTTGCTCAGTTCCGTGCAACCCCAATTCTCTCAATAGCGCTTTTTGAAGGTCGGTAGCCACATATTTGATGCCGAGGAAATCGGGAATGTCGGCAATTTTTCGTCCGGTATTCAAGTAGGCCGTTCCGGTGATTTTGTTGTTGTCATCGTCCCTGAGCAGATGGAGGTTTATTCTCGCGGCGGCCGTCTTTTTTGACGAATAATAGTCATGGACAATCTTAATGAAAGCCGCCAGAAGGGTGTAGTCGTTCAGTGAATCGGCAAATTCTTGGATATGCTCGACGGCGTGGCTGTCGGTTGAAACGCTGACCGAGGCCGGTGCTCCTTTCAGCATCATTCTCTCAAAACAGGCAGTTCCGCCGCCGGCCTCGACGAAGTCAAAGAAAGTATCATTGAAATAGTAGCAACGGGACGCGTTGCTGTAACCACCTGAGAGAATGGGGATAAACTCGCTGTTTCGTGTCTCGACGACCAATGCTTCTTTGAGTTCAAGAGCATAAACGCTATAATTTTTGTCGGCAAAGGAACCCGCGACAAGGCGGTAGGCATCCCAGCCGTGGGTGTCGCGCTTCAATCTGTTGGCCAGCGCGATGATTCTTCCGGCGAGCAGTTGCATCATCACAGAATTGACTTTGATGCCCGTCAATATGACATTGCGTGACGCATTCAACTCAAGCGTGGCGTGGAGAATACATGGAAACGGAAATTCTTCTTGCGTAGGGAAAAAAGTGTAGAGATTATAGGAATTTTGTCGATTGCCGTCAAGCGAGAACGCCGCGGCAACCTCATATCGCTTGTCGTCAATCGTTCCATTTTCACGTGCCACAAGCCATGTCGAGTCATTTATCATGCAAGTCTCGATGCCTTCGCTTTCAGAAATCACCCTAAGCGAGTATTGTTGCTCATCGCCGTCTACCGCAATCCTGATATTGCGCAGATTGTGAAGAAACAGCAATGACTCGGGCGTGAAACCGGTCAACGCCTTGAGGATTTTGTCGCCAACCTCCTTTGATACATAATTCAATTCGATAGTCGTGGTTTTAGGGGCAAAATCGTGTAATTCTTCAACTTCCGGGATGCGCAGGATGGGTAGTGGGACATTGTGGCCATCCTCCCGGGCCTCCGATTCATATTCCTCCGGATTCTCGATGTTCGCTCTAAGTTCCTGCCAGAAATTGGCAACGACATCCTCGCCAAACCTAACCCTGACGTTGTCACTCTTAATTGTGATTTCTGACGTCCAATTAAGTATCGACTTGAACCCCAATCCTTTAGCGCCTATTAATTTGCCGCTGTTTTCGGTATCATTTTTCTTGGGGCTGAGGTAGGACATCATTATCGACCGCATTCCTTTGTCGGTGAACGCCTTGGTGTGCTCGCCGCGGTTGGTGATGGTCAGAATATGCCTGACGGTGTCCAAACAAATATCGACGTCAGAACTCTGCGCATCGTCGGCATTTTGCAAAAGTTCAAGAATCTCGCGACCCTTATATTCGCGATAGTTCTGATGCTCAAGGCGATACTGTTCAAGCCACAACAGATTATTTCGGCTCGACCGATAGGCCGATTTAGTCTCTTCAAGACAATCCTTGATATAATTGACGTCCATAATTCAAAGATTCATTAGGGTATCAGACTTGCGATTGATTCTAAATAAAAATGCTTGTAACTCAATGAATTACAAGCATTTTTAATCAGAGTCGGGGTGAGAAGACTCGAACTTCCGACCTCCACGTCCCGAACGTGGCGCGCT
>JAFLTK010000056.1 GCA_022511505.1 Muribaculaceae bacterium | reverse complement strand
AACTCTCGACCCAATGATTAAGAGTCATTTGCTCTACCAACTGAGCTACGGAGTCTTTTTTTGGTTTTGCGGTGCAAAGTTACGGCGGTTTTTTGATTTGTGCAAACTTTTTGGGATTTTTTTTGAAGAAAAGTGCTTTTTTCTTGAAAAGTGCATGAATAGACGGGAAATATTGAGTAATTTTACCGATTGAAACAATATTAGCGGTCCCCGCGGCCTGAATAAACGAGATTATGACAACAGAAGATATGAAAAAAGACGCGCCGGCCGAGCGTGTCGATGGTGCCGCAAAGGGCGGCAAGTGTTTTAACGGCCACGATATTATCAATCGACTCAAGGAGACGGTAAAATCGCCTCGTTTCCTTGGTGCAGTGGCGGCGATTCTGTTTATCGCGGCGCTGTCGTGGTGCTACTTCTATCCCGATGCAGCCCAAGGCAACATCCTACAACAACCTGATACCCAGCAGGGTATAGCCAACGGCCACGAAATTCAGACCTACGCCGAGGCGACGGGCGAGAAACCGCTGTGGACCAACTCGCTTTTCTCGGGAATGCCAACGTTCCAAATTTCGCCCTCCTACGCCTCCAACCGCCTGTTCAACTGGATTAACAGCTTGGCGGGGCTTGGATTGCCGTCGCCGGCCAACCTGCTGGCGATGATGATGCTCGGCTTCTTCATCATGATGCTTGCCATGAGAGCGGGCGTCGGCGTGTCGCTGCTTGGTGCCGTTGCATACGGTTTTTCGTCATATTTTCTAATAATTATAGGTGCGGGCCACATCTGGAAATTTATCACCCTGGCCTATATCCCGCCGACGATTGGCGGCATCGCGCTTGCCTATCGAGGGCGTTATCTGGCCGGCGGCGCCCTTGCGGCCGTCTCGGCGATGATGCAGATTGCGGCCAACCATGTCCAGATGACCTATTACTTCCTGCTTGTCATCGTGGGGCTTGTGATTGCCTATCTGGTGATGGCCGTGCGCGAGAAGAAACTCGCCCAATGGGGCAAAGCGACCGGCGCGCTTGTTGTGGCAGCCGTGCTTGCCGTTGGCGCCAATCTGCCAAGTCTCTACTACACCGCCGAATATAGCAAGGAGACGATGCGCGGCAACCATAGCGAACTAACTGCCGCAACCGAAGCCGACGCGGCCGAGTCATCGACCGGCGGCCTCGACCGCGACTATATCACCCAGTATAGTTACCAGCCATCGGAAACCTTTACTTTCCTCATCCCCAACCTCAAAGGTGGCGCAACGACCAAGCCCGAGGGGGGCAGTTTTGTGCTTATGAGCCTTGCCGACACCCCCGAGGCGGCCAAATTGAAAGCATCGGGTTCGGCCGACGAAATGACCATGCAATATCTCGGCTGGACGAGCCAGTATTTCGGCGACCCCGAGGGCACCAACGGCCCCGTTTATATCGGTGCCATCATCGTGGCGCTGTTCCTGCTGGGCTGTGTCATTGTCAAGGGACCGGTCAAGTGGGCGCTCTTGGTGCTGACCGTGCTGTCGGTGCTGTTGTCGTGGGGTCGCCATTTTATGGGGCTGACCGATTTCATGATTGACTATTTCCCGATGTACAATAAGTTCCGAACGGTCGAGAGCATCCTCGTCATCGCCGAGTTTACGATGCCGCTGCTGGCATGCCTGGCGCTGAAGAAATTGCTCGAAGCGCCTCGCGGCGAGATGTTTGCGCGCTATGGCACGGCAATGATAGCGACCTTTGGCGTGGCGGCATTCTTCTGCCTTATCGCCATCGTTTGGCCCACCGCATTCGGCGAACTCATTTCAGAGGGCGACGTTGCCATGGACCAGCGCATCACCGAGGCATACGTTGCCGGTGGCTACTCGGCCGAGCAAGTGCGCCAAGTTTTCTCGCTCGATACTCCGGCCATCTCGACCGCCATCGAGAAAGTGCGTGCCGGCATGGTTGAGAGCGACGCCATCCGCTCGCTATTGCTCATCGTTGCCTCGTTGGGCTTCATCTGGGTCGCCTCACGCTTCAAATTTAAGCCCATTTATACCACGCTCGGACTGACGGCTCTGGTGCTCATCGACCTTTATCCCGTTGACAAGCGTTACCTCGACCACGCAAGTTTCATCCCGCGATTCATGGTGCCCACCAACCAGCCCATAGCCAAGACTCCCGCCGACGAGAAGATTCTCCAAGACACAACGATGAATTTCCGCGTCTTGGACATGGGCCGCTTCAACAGCCCCGACCCCTCCTATTTCCACAAGGCGATAGGCGGCTATCATGCAGCCAAGCTAACTCGTTATCAGGATCTTATCGACCGTCACCTTATCAACTTCCCCACCAGAAAGATGACTCAGGCCGACTTCCGCATCCTCAACATGCTCAACGGCCGCTACCTCATCACCCAGGATGGCAAAGTGCTCGACAACCCGCGCGCTCAGGGCAACGCATGGTTTGTCGACACCCTCGTTGTTGTCAAGGGCGCCGACGCCGAGATGGATGCGTTGGGCGAAATCAACCCTGTGACCACGGCCGTTGTCGACGAGAAATTTGCCTCAATCCTTGGCGATGTCAAGCCCCACGCCGCCGGCGACACCATCTTTGAAACCACCTACGCCCCCAACCGACTGACCTACCACGCAAAGACCGCCGCCGGCGCTACGGCAGTGTTCTCAGAGGTCTTCTTCCCGTGGGGCTGGAAAGCTACAATCGACGGCGAGCCCGTTGATATCGCGCGTGTCAACTACATCCTTCGCGCTTTCCCCATCCCGGCAGGCAGTCACACCATCGTCATGGAATTTGACCCCCCGAGCATCCACGCCACCGTTGGCGTTGCACGCGTGTCGGTCATCATGATTTACATCGCCGTTGCCGCCGCCATCTGCGTGTGGCTGACCGGTTGCCGCTGCTGCCGCCGCAAGGAGACCGACGACGAGACCACCGTCATCAAAGAGACCGACCAAGCGACCGAGCAGAATGATTAAACAACTGTTGCGCAAGGCAAAAGCGCGCTATCGGGCGGCAGGCCACGGTATTCATTCGCCGTTTGCCTACCGGTTTGTGACCGACGTCATGCGCCATCGTCGCGGGTATGCTTTTTATGGCTACAGCGACATCGAAGCGGCGACTACCGACAGCCGTCGGCGCCGTTTCGCCTGCCTCGCTCTGCGCGTTGCCGCGGCCATGTCGCCCGGCGAGACCATCATCGAGGGCAATGATACCGCGCTCGGCGTGGCCCTGACCGGTATCGCCCGCCGGGGCAACCCGCCGCTGATGGTAGTCGGCCCCGATGGTTCACCGTCGACCGACTCCGTTAACGACGTCATTGCCGCCGGGGGCACCATCATCCTCGCCCCCGAGCACCGCGATTTCTCCGCCCGCATGCAACAGTTGATGACCGCCGGAATGAGTTTCACCACCCCTGCCGGCACCACCGTCATCGTCGCCAATCCGCGTCTGCCTCTGAGCCATTACACCGTCAGCAACTAATCTCCACCGCTTTGCTATGCCCTCCTCTCCTACCCCGTCGCGCCTCAAAAAAGAGTTTGCCGCCTATCTCACCCTCGAGAAAGGCGCCGGTGTCAACACCCTCGAGGCCTATACCGACGATGTCGACAAACTGATGAACTACCTCACTACGGCCGGACCGGGTGGAACGCCGATTGCGCCGACCGACGTCGACACCTCCACTCTGCGACTTTTCCTCGGCGAGCTCAACGACTTGGGCATTTCGCCACGTTCGCGCGCGCGCATCCTTTCTGGTATCCGCTCGCTCTTCCGCTTCATGCGCGCCGAGGGCTACATCGAGGTCGACCCGACAGCCATGCTCGAAGCCCCCTCGATTGGGAAACATCTGCCCGAGGTGCTCAGCGTCGACGAGATTGACCGCATGATTGCTGCCATCGACATGAACACACCCGAAGGGGAACGCAACCGTGCCATCATCGAGACCCTATATGGATGCGGACTGCGCGTCAGCGAACTCGTCAACCTCGAGGTTTCGCGCCTGCGCCTCGACCGAGGCTACCTCGGTGTCACCGGCAAAGGCTCCAAGGAGCGCCTCGTCCCCCTCTCGCCCGTGGCCGCCGATGCCATTTCCACTTATTTAAACAACACACGCGCCGACCTCACCGTCAAGCCCGGCCAAGAGAACTTTGTATTCCTCAACCGCCGCGGCAGCCACCTGACCCGCGTCATGATTTTCTATATCGTCAAGAGCCTCGCCGAGCGCGCCGGTATCACCAAAGAAATCTCACCCCACACCCTGCGCCATTCCTTTGCCACCCACCTGCTCGAAGGGGGAGCCAACCTGCGCGCCATCCAGCAGATGCTCGGCCACGAGTCAATCGCCACCACCGAGATTTACCTTCACCTCGACACAACCCGCCTGCGCCACGAGATACTCACCTACCACCCCCGCAACCGCCGCTGATTTGTGCTAATTATAGAAAATCATTAAATTTGCATTCTCAATATAAGTCCCACTATCCTCTATATTTTATGAAAAAGTTTTTCCTTATCTCTCTGCTATTCAGCTTTTGCCTGATTGGGTTGCAATCACAAGCGGCCGAGACAGAACGTTTCAAAGTAGATGGCCTATATTATAAAATTCTCAGCGAGAATGACAAAACAGCCCAACTGACATACGAATACCCGCAAGATAACGCCTATGAAGGCGTCATCACAATACCCTCAAAGGTTACTATCAACGACCGCCAATACACGGTGACTCAAATCGGCGACAGCGCGTTTATTGACAGTAGAGATTTAACCGGTGTTTTGATTCCGTCAACTGTTACCAAAATCGGGGCTGCCGCTTTCGGCCTTTGTTACGAACTAAAAGAAGTCGTCATTCCCGGTTCGGTCACCACTATCGGAGAGCATGCGTTCGGTTTCTGCACGGCCTTGACCGAAGTCTCAATTCCCGCCTCGGTCACCACCATCGCCCCTGGTGCTTTTGCCGGTTGTGAGTTGAAAAATTTTAAAATCAGTAGTGAGAATCCCGCATATTGCTTGGTGGATGATGTTCTCTACACCAAAGACATGAAAACACTCTGCATGTATCCTTGCTGGAAAAAAGGAGCGTATCAGATTCCCGAAACTGTGACAGCAATAGGCGATTTTTCATTCACTTTCTGCAACGAGTTGACCGACATCTCGATTCCGGCCACGGTGACAACTATCGGCCAGGGAGCATTTTTCACATGCCGAGGTTTGACCAAAATTATCATTCCAAATTCGGTCACTGAAATAGGTTCAAGCGCGTTTAGCGGTTGCAGCGGACTGACAGATGTCACACTCTCTGACGCTTTAACTATTATTAGCGAGGAAATGTTCGCCAATTGTGAGGAACTTACATCAATCAAGATTCCCGACAGAGTCACCACAATCGGCGAGGGCGCTTTCTCGGGCTGTGACAATCTAACCAACATTGTCCTATCCAATTCGCTTACAACAATAGAACAAGGAGCGTTTGACCGCACGGGTATCACAAAAATCAATCTTCCTAACTCGGTTAAAACCATCGGGGATTTTGCGTTTGCCGAAAACTTTGGTCTTACCGAGTTTACATTTCCGTCATCGGTCAATTCTATCGGTGTCGGTGTATTTGCATTTTGTCCTAACCTGACCGAAATTAATGTAGACAGTGCCAATCAAGCATACAGTGCAGTCGATAATATCCTTTACACCAAGGATATGGAGACCTTATGCATTTGTCCCGGTAATAAAACCGGCGCCGTTGAAATTCCTAATACGGTCACTGTTATCCAAGCCTACGCATTTTTTAGATGCGAGGGGCTGACAAGTGTCACTATTCCTAATTCGGTCATGATAATCGATGTTAGTGCGTTCGACTGTTGCTCCGGTCTTACAGAACTCACCATTCCCGCATCGGTTACCACAATCGGTGAATTTGCTTTCAGGGATTGCAAGGGTTTGACCCGCGTTACTATACCCTACTCGGTCACATCATTGGGTAGTTTCGCCTTTAATGATTGTGATGCCATATCCAAAATAAATGTTGACAAAAACAATCCGGCCTACTGCTCAAAGAACGGGGTCGTTTACACCAAGGACATGAAGACGCTCTGCATGTATCCTTGTGGGAAAAAAGGAGCATTTAAAATTCCTAAAACCGTGACCACAATCGGCGAGGGCGCATTTGCCAATTGCATATACTTGACAAACATCACAATCCCGGCTTCGGTCTCAACAATTGAAGACTACGCATTTTCTGATTGCAACTCTTTGCAGAAAGTGTATTGCTATGCTGTCACGCCGCCTGACTGTGGCCGTTCAGAGATTGGCGGATTGACGTTATACGTGCCGAGCGGAACTCGCGAAGCCTACCGGTCAACCCTCGCATGGAGTTTTTTCAGAGATATTATCGATAATCTTAGACCTCAGAAATAAAGATGAAAAAGTTTGTTTTATTGATGATGATAATGGTGGCGACGGCAGTCGTCGCGGTGGCCGCGTCACCCAAACGTTATGAGTTGAATGTCAACGACTTTAACGTGCTCAAGGTCAACCAGGGCGTCAATGTCGACTACCGCTGTAATGCCGACTCGGCCGGACTGGTGGTCTTTGAGGCCGACCCTGATCGCACGTCGGTGCTGATGTTTTCCAACGACAAGGGCACGCTGTCAATCCAACTTGCCGTTGAGGACCGCGAGCTCAAGGGCATTCCCCGCGTGACGGCCTACTCGAGTTCGCTCTCCAAGATTGAGAACGGCGGCGACTCGACGGTCAGAGTGTTGACTCCCGTGTCGTCGTTCAAATTCCAAGGCAAGTTGATAGGCAACGGGCGGTTGTCGATTCGTGACGTGCGCGCCACCGAGATGTCGCTGACGCTCGCCACCGGCAACGGCATCATCGTGGTCGGCGGAACGACCTCTACCCTCAAGATAAATTTCTCGGGAACCGGCACAATTCAGGCCGACGGCCTGAAGGCCAAGCAGATTGACGTTCGTGCAACGGGCACCGGCGCTATTGGCTGTGACCCCGGCGAAACGCTTAACATTTTTGGCGTCGGGTCGACAAAAGTCTACTACAACGGCTCGCCTCAGATAAAAGACCGCTCGGTAGGCATCCGCGCCATCCCCATCAACCAAGCCCCCAAAGAAGAATAAATTTTTGTCCGCCTTGGCGGGTATGAGCCCGAAGGGTGAAAAAAGAAAGCGAGGAGGAAGCGAAAGGAATGGCAGCCGAGAGTGAATCGCTAAAAAGCCGCGTGGCAACGACGCTAAAGTGGAACGCCGTCGACAAGGTGGCGTCACAGGTGCTTTATGCCGTCACGGGGATTATCTTGGCGCGGTTGTTGAGTCAGGAAGACTTTGGTCTTGTCGGGGCGATGCTTGTGTTTCAGGCGTTTGCGTCGCTGTTTGTCGACAGCGGGTTCTCATCGGCGCTGATTCAGCGCAAGGAGCCCACGCGCCGCGACTACTCGACGGTGCTGTGGTTCAACATCTCTCTCTCGGTCATCATCTACATCATCCTCTACTTTTGCGCGCCGCTGATAGCGTGGTGTTTTGACGGCGACGAGCGATTGATTCCGTTGTCGCGCGTGATGTTCCTGTCGTTTATCATCAACGCGACGGCTATTGTGCAGACCAACCGACTGATGAAAGCGATGAACGTGCGCCCGCTGGCGGTCATCAACTCGGCGGGACTGACCGTGGCGGCGGTTGTTGGCATCTGGCTCGCTGTTGCCGGTGCCGGAGCGTGGGCAATCGTGTGGCAAACGATTGCCTTGGGTTTGACAAAGTCGGTGCTCCTGTGGCTCTATACCGGGTGGCGCCCGCTCTGGGCTTTCTCGTGGAAAATTCTTAGGAGTTTTTTCAAGGTAGGTAGCGGCGTGATGGTCAGTTCATTTTTAAACACGCTCTTTACAACGATTTACTCATTTTTCATCGGCCATTTCGTGGGTCTCGTGCCGCTGGGCTATTACACACAGAGCGACAAGTGGAGCAAGATGGGCATCATGTCGCTCAGCCAGGTGCTGACATCGTCGTTCCTGCCGGCGCTGTCGCGGGTGCAAGACAACCCCGAGGAGTTTAAGCGTGTGTCGACCAAAATGAACCGCTTCACGGCCTACCTGGTATTCCCGGCCATGGGGATGCTTGCCATGGTGGCGGCGCCTGTGTTCCACACCCTTTTCGAGACCAAGTGGGACGCATCGATTGCCATGTTTCAGATACTGCTTGCCCGCGGCGTGTTCACCATCTTTCAGGGACTCTATAACAACTACATTCTGGCGCTTGGGCGCGCGCGGTTGATAGTGGTGACCGAGGTCGTTCGCGACGTTGTTGCTGTCGTGGCAATATTTGCGACATTGCCGTTTATCGGCCTGACGACACCCACCAACCCCGTGCTCGGCCTCGAGATATTGCTTGCCGGGCAATTGGTGGCATCGGCAGTGACGTGGGTGGTCACCCTCGTCATCACCGCTCGCCTATCGGGTCACACTGTTCTCGACTACATCATCCACATTTTCCCCTACGCCGGGATGACCGCGCTGGCAATGGCGGTGATGCACGTCGTCTCGCTCATCCCCATGAGCGCCCCGTTGCTGATGGTCTCGATGGCCATTGCCGGCCTCGCCGTCTACATGGGCCTCGGCGCCATCACCGGTAGCACCATCCAGCGCGACATCCTCAACCGCCTTCTCAAATTCAACCCATGATTACCAGAATCGCTTCCATTTGCGATAAAAATAGAATAGACCCTTAATGTGGCGACGCGAGGTAGCCGAGAAAACCGAGCGATGTGACGTCCGTTGCCAGTCATGAACAATCTCAATATCAGGGATATAGGCTACCTTATACCCGGCTTGCCTAACACGCATGCAATAATCGGCATCTTCAGGGCCAAAGAAAATATTGCTGTCGAGCAATCCAATTTTCTTGACGACATCGCCTCGAATCAATTGGCACGCACCGATGACATAAAACGGATACATGACGTCTTGGCTTGGCGGCTCATTAAGGACGTTCTTGCGACCGAAAAGATTAAGAAGTTTCTCCCTCACCCCGGGAAATCGCTTAAAACTGACTTGGACTTCGCCGTTGGGCGAGCGCAGACATGGTGCCGCAAGCCCTACGTCAGAGTGAGCGTCCATGTAAGCAACAAGTCGCTCGATGGCACTTGAAAGGACGATAGTATCGTTGTCAAGAATCAAAATATACTCTGAATCGGTGGCTTTCTTTAGCCCGATATTACGGCCTCCGGCCACTCCGAGATTTTGCCGGAGGGCGTCATGGACAATAGAATTTCTCCACCCGTGGTCAATTTCACCTAAAGCATCTTTGAGAGCATCGTTAGATCCATTGTCGACCGCAATCACTCGATAGTCATCATGTCGTTCCATCAAGCCATTCAATGACTCGAGACAACGCCGGGTTAGAGTCGCGCCGTTATGTGACAAAATGACAATGCTCAATTTCATACTCAAAGTCTATCAACCGAACAGTTTTATTTTCAATGCTTTTGCCGCATGGGTAAACTCTTGCCACGACGTGAAGCGCCTCAGTTGGCGTGCAATGAACTTAGGCGAAAGGAAGAAACTGAGGTTGTTAAAGAACAAGAGTCGTTCCATCTCTTTGGCCGAGAGTTGGGGAAGGTCAAGAATCGAGTTGCGTTGAACATCGGTTGGCTCATAATCGCCACCTTTAATCCAACCATTTTCCTTGCACAACTCATAATATTCAGTACCCGGGAATGGAGAGACGATATTAAACATCACTTGGTCTACAGGCAATTTCTTTGCCTCGCTGAGAGTGTGTTTCACTGTCTGTCGGGTCTCGAGCGGACAACTACCAATCAGGATGTTAAGTTTCACCGGTACATCATATTTAGCGAGCAGATTAATCGCTTGATAAATATCGCTGACAGTAATCCCTTTCTTGATATACTTCAGTATCTCATCATCAAACGACTCAACACCAAGGTCTACATAGCGGCAGTTGCTCTCGCCGAGCATTCGTGCTATAGGCTCGGTGACGGCATCTACACGCGCCTCACATCCCCACACCATGTCATATTTCTTCATGATCTTGCAAAGCGCAGCCGTTCGCTCCTCGTTCCATATAAAATTGTCGTCCATGAAACCGATAGCCTTATAGCCGGCTTCATGGAGCATCGCTACCTCGGCCTCTACGCTTTCTATTGAGCGAAACCCGATTGTTGGTTTGCGGCCATGTTCCTTGCGATACTCGATCTCGCGTGCAAAGGAGAGCGAGGAGGGCACACAGTATATGCAACGGAAGGGACAGTTGCGCGATGTAAACATCGTTGTGTACGGGCCAACTTTCAATTTCGGGTTATGATAATCAACACCTGCCGTTACATCTCGAGCCGGGAATGGCAACGCATCGAGGTCGGCAATCAGTGGACGAGGCTTATTGTTAACCTGATGACCGTTCTTCAGATAGGAAAGCCCGTCTATATCATCAATCGGTTTACCGTCGTGCAACGCTTCTATAAGTTCAACAACAGTCAAATCAGGCTCTCCACGAACGACATATACTCGCTCATCAACCAAACATTTGGATGTAAAATAGGTCGGACCAGGTCCCATAAAAACCACAGGAGTAGAAGGATGGGCACGGCGAATGGCAGCAAGCGCCTGCAAGTCGCTTTCTATCGATAGGTTAACGGCCCAAATCAGATAAGCGTCGCTCGTGTCAGCGGCGATGAGTTGCTCAAATCGGTCAATAGAAATTTTGCGTCCTACACAGTCCAAGTAACCGGTTTCTACATCTTTAAGTTCTCTAACGGCGGCAATTACCGTCAGTTCATAGATATTGGGAGCGAGATACACCACACGTGTACAACCGGCTGAACGCTCGGCCGGTTGCTTATGGTCATAGCAAGGAGGGACAAGAAACGTTACTTTCATCGATGATATACTTTGTAAGTATAACGTAACGTCTTTGTCCCTTATTGTTTATGCGATAAATATACTGCGGGGTTTATTTTTCGCGCATGTAGATGTTGATGGGGGTGCCGGTGAAGTTCCAGTTTTCGCGTATCTTGTTCTCCAAATAGCGGCGATAGGGCTCTTTGACCCACTGCGGCAGGTTGCAGAAGAAGATGAACGTAGGAACGGGCGACCCTTTGAGCATCGTTATATACTTGATTTTAACATACTTGCCTTTGTTGGCGGGTGGCGGATAGGCGGCGATGGCGTCGAGCATGACGGTATTGAGTTGGGACGTCGGGACCGTCCGCTTGCGGTTTTCGTAGACCTCAACAGCCGTTTCCAGCACCTTGTAGATGCGCTGTTTGGTCAGGGCCGAGCCAAAGATGATGGGGAAGTCGGTAAACGGGGCGAATCGCTCGCGGATGGCGGCCTCAAAGTGCTTTATCGCCTCCTGGCTTTTGTTCTCGACAAGGTCCCACTTGTTGACACACACCACCAGGCCTTTTTTGTTGCGCTGGATGAGCGAGAAGATGTTGGAGTCCTGAGCCTCGATACCGCGGGTAGCGTCAATCATAAGGATGCAGACGTCGCTCGCCTCGATGGCACGGATTGAGCGGATAACCGAGTAATACTCAATATCTTCGTTAACCTTGGCTTTTTTGCGGATGCCGGCCGTGTCAACCAGATAAAAGTCAAAGCCAAATTTATTGTAGCGCGTATAGATGCTGTCGCGGGTGGTACCGGCAATGTCGGTGACGATGTGACGGTCTTCGCCGATAAAGGCATTGATGAGCGACGATTTGCCGGCGTTGGGACGGCCTACGATGGCAAACTTGGGTATGTCGTCAAGTTGCTCGTCGTCGTTGTCCTCCTTTTCGGGCATACGGGCCACGACCTCGTCGAGCAGGTCGCCGGTGCCAAAGCCGTTGATGCTCGAAACGGGGTAAGGTTCGCCCAGACCAAGCGAATAGAACTCGGGGACGTTGTAGAGCCAATCGTTGGAGTCGACCTTGTTGGCAACCAGAATGACCGGCTTGGTCGATTTGCGCAGAATTTCAGCGACATGGTCATCAAGGTCGGTGACGCCGTTCATGGCGTCGACAACAAACAGGATTTCGTCGGCCTGCTCGATGGCGAGTTGCACCTGCTTGTTGATTTCACCCTCAAAGATGTCGTCACTGTTGACAACCCAGCCGCCGGTGTCGACAATCGAAAACTCCTTGCCGTTCCAGTCCACTTTGCCATACTGGCGGTCGCGGGTCGTCCCGGCGGTGTCATCGACAATCGCCGTGCGAGTTTGTGTCAATCGGTTGAATAGGGTCGATTTGCCAACGTTGGGGCGCCCTACTATCGCTACTAACTGTCCCATAGCATTAATTTCTTGAAGTTTTTAATGTTGTTATTGTTGTCGATGTTGTTGGTGCTGTTGCAACAATAAAACCATTAACAACAGAAAAAACAATAACAACTTGAATTTGAGCATGCTCAAATTCTGTTTTTAGGGTGCAAATTTAACACTTTTAGTCGAGGTAGCCAAATTGGCGCAGTTTGTTGTCGCGATTGCGCCAGTTGGGCTCGACTTTTACAAAGAGTTCCAGATAGACGCTCTTGTCAAAGAATTTCTCGATGTCCTTGCGCGCCTCGGTGCCGACTTTTTTCAGTTTCGAGCCGCCGCGGCCTATCAAGATACCTTTCTGGGAATCACGCTCAACATAAATGACCGCCATGATGTGGATTGCCTTATCGCTCTCGTCAAATTTCTCGACGATGACCTCGGCCGAGTAGGGAACTTCCTTGTCATAGTTCAACAGGATTTTCTCGCGAATAATTTCGGTGACAAAGAAGCGAGCGGGCTTGTCGGTCAACGCGTCCTTGCCGAAGTAGGGCGGCGACGGGGGCAGCAACTCGATGATGCGCTCCATGATGCCCTTGACGTTGAAATGCTCGAGAGCCGAGGTTGGGAAAATCTCGGCGTTGGGCAGGCGTTGCTCCCATTTGATGACGATATCGTCGAGTTCCTTCTGGTCCTTAACAAGATCTATCTTGTTGATTACCAACAATACGGGGATTTTCTCGCGTGCAACCTTGGCGAGGAAGTCAGCGTTTTTCTCGGGGTCTTCGACAACGTCGGTGACATAGAGCAGTATATCGGCGTCGGTCAGTGCGCCCTCGCTGAAACCGAGCATGCTCTCCTGAAGTTTGTATTTAGGTTGGAGAACACCGGGGGTGTCAGAGAAAACTATCTGATATTCGGGGGTGTTGACGATACCGGTGATGCGGTGGCGCGTGGTTTGGGCCTTAGAAGTGATGATGCTGACGCGCTCGCCAACGAGGTCGTTCATCAACGTCGATTTGCCGACGTTAGGATTGCCAACGATATTGACAAATCCGGCTTTGTGGGGTGTTGACATATTATAAATGTTGTTTGTGTTGTCGATGTTGTTATTGTTGTTATTGTTGTTATTGTTGTTGATGTCGTCTCGTCAATAACAACAATAAAAACAGCGACAACAATAAAAACTATAGGAACATAAATCGTTCTTCTAAGTTATAACAACTGTTGTAAGAAAAAGATTAGCGGCTGCAAGCGCAACAGCCCTCGGCACGCCGTATAGTGAATGTATTAAACTCCATGGCGAGCGCGTCGTAGGTCAACAGACGGTCGACGAGCAGTTCGCCAAGGCCGGTCAGATATTTTATAGCCTCGGTGGCCTGAATGGCACCGATGACCCCGGGAAGCACGCCCATCGGCCCGGCAGGGACGTTAAACGGCAGCGGCGGCTCGGGAAAAAGACAGCGATAGCACGCGTGACCCGGCAGATAGGTCATCGCCTGGCCCTTGAAGCGGAAAATGCCCCCGTGGCTGTAGGGACGACCCTTGGCAACACAGACGTCGTTAATCATAAACTTGGAGTCAAAATTGTCGGTCGCATCGATGACAAAATCGGCCTCGTCGACGAGCGGGCCGAGTGTCGCGGCGTCGACAAACTCCTCGACCGTCTTGACCTCAACGCCGGGGTTGATTGCCAGCATCGACTCGGCGGCCGAGACCGCCTTGGGGCGGCAAATATCGGCAGTGGAGTGTATCACCTGGCGCTGCAGGTTGGAAACGTCGACACGGTCGCCGTCGACAACCGTGATGTGCCCGACGCCCGCCGCCGCCAGATAGAGCAACACCGGCGACCCGAGACCTCCGGCGCCGATGACGAGCACACGCCCGCGCCGCAACCTCAACTGGCCCTCGACGCCCATCTCGGGCATCATCACGTGGCGAGCATAGCGCGAACAGTCGGCCGCACTCAGCGCCTCGTCGGCAATTTTATTTCGCTTATTGAACATGTAGGTTATTTTAATTGTTGTTAATGTGAGCGACCACGTTTCAACCCCGTCGGGGGAGTCGCCTTTCAAATCGACAAAGATAACACAAATTTCAACACTAAAATATTTAACGGTTATGAAAAAGATGAAGAGCCTCATGCTTGCTGCTTTAGCACTTGGCGCCGTTGCCATGTCGGCCGTCCATGCCGATGCTTGCAGTCGCGTTCTATATGTTGGTCAAGACAGCCTGCGCATCGTCGGGCGTTCGCTTGACTGGAAGACACCGATACCAACCAACCTTTATGTCTACCCGCGTGGCATCACCAAGGTTGGCAACACACAGCCCGGCTCGGTGAAGTGGACGTCAAAATATGCTGCCGTCTATGCCGTCGGTTATGACGGAGGCATCACCGAGGGCATGAACGAGAAAGGCCTCGTTGTCAACGGGCTCTTCTGCAAAGGGACCGTCTATGTCAACGACTCGACAATGAGCCGCCCGCCAATGTCGCTGGCAATGTTTGTCGGCTGGTTGCTCGATATGAACGCCACCACCCAGGAGGTTGTCGACGTCCTTCAACAGCACCAGTTCAACATCTCGGGCGCAACCTTTGACGGCGGCACAGTGTCGGCCCTCCACTGGGGCGTTACCGATGCCACCGGCGACTGCTGTGTCTTCGAGTTTGACCACGGCAACATCAATATCTATCGCGGCAAGGACATGCCCATGATGACCAACGACCCCACTTTCCCCCAGATTAACGCCATCAACGACTACTGGGTCAAGGTAGGCGGCGAGAACATGCTCCCCGGCACCGTCAAGAGCCCCGACCGCTTTGTGCGTGGCTACTTCTTTGATGGACACGTCGTTAAGACCGGCGACACCGATACCGGCATCTCCATCACCCGCTCCATCGTCATGAACGTCTCGGTTCCCTACCTCTACACCGTCGACGGCGGCGAGCCAAACGTCTCCTCAACCCAGTGGCGCTCATTTGCCGACATCCGCGACCTGCGCTACTACTTTGACATCGTCACCAACATGGGTCTCTACTATATCGACCTCAACGGCCTCCAGCTCCAGCAGGGTGCCCCCATCCTCAAACTCGATACCTCCCGCTCTCGCGAATACGTTGGCTGTGTCAACGACAAACTCGAGGTCTCAAAAGGCTTTACACCAATGTATTAAACTTTTTTAAAACAATTTAAGCAAACGGGAGCGATACATCTTCGCTCCCGTTTGTTATAACATCGAAAGCAACCCATTAAGACAGCTTCAACGTTTCTACTACTTGACGACTATTTAAAACACATCCCTCGTCCTCATTTATCGAGTAGTGATTACCGGGTAATGAGGCTCTCATAAATAAATAGTTGAAACGTGGAGTGGGACCCGAGACATCGTTCCGGGTCCCACTTTTGTTGTGCAACCTCGGTATCGGAGATATCAAAGTAATTGGATATTACGCGCAAGCGCGAGGGGGTGCACTTTTAATCGGTTCAATAGAAAAATTGTCTTTTCTCTTTTTCTGAAAATAGGTCGCTCCTTCGACAAGCGTCCAACACATTATTTAGGTCACTTTCTGTCAATTCACCAACAATGGATGTCTGTCTGTTTTTCATTGAATTAACGAGTCTGTCAATTGTTCTCACTTGAATCTCGTTAGCGCCCAAAAAAGAATTGTATCTAAGGAAAGAATAGTTCTCCTTGAGCAGTAGAAATTGCATTTCAAGCAAAACAGGCTTTGACATTATTATTGGATGGATATTTGAGTTTATAAAGAAGAAACCGGCCAACATGTCTTGATATACACCTATTACTGCAAAAAATTTGGCATGGTCTATATCCTCAAAACTATTTGATAATAGAATCGACCCGCGTTTTATGCCGAGTCGAAGGAGTTTTTCGGGCAATTCCATTACATGAAAGCGTTTTGTGTCCTCAGACTATCAGCGATGTAGTCAACATACGACTCCTCATCGCCAATTTCCCTAAGAATGTCTTTGACAGAGATGGCACGGTCTCGCCGGGTGTTGCTCCACGCTAAACCATGGGAGAAAGTCGTAAGTTCCTCAAAGTTTTTATCCTTGCAAAGAGAAATGGCATAATCGAGACAAGCGATATCTGTCTTTGATAAAGCATCCATATCAGGCGCCAGTATTCCGCGCATTATGAATCGATTTTCAAATACAATCATCGATTTGAGGGGCTCGATGGCACTATTTGAAGAGAAGAAACTATCACCGCGAAGAGCCTTTAATACATCATCTATATATGAAGGAACCGGACCAAATTTCATCGCAATATACTCGTCGCCTGTTATGCTACGGCCATATTCCGATAAATGTTTTTGATCTGCAAAATACAATATTTTACAGATTTTATGCATATCTGAACTACCGCCAAGTTTCTGGAGAGAGTAAAGAATGGAGTTTATCGAACGGTCAAATTTGAAGAGGGTATTCATGCTCATAGTGTTACGATTGCAAAGATACAAAAACTCTCTACGTTTATCAAAATATCGTTGCTATTTTTGAGATTTTTTAAACACCAACATTGGTAAGAACTTGATTGTTTGGAAAAAATTCATTAAATTTGCCTATCGTTTTTGCGGATAGGCAAAGAGCTAACACATCATGATATATGGAGAATCTCAAAAAGAAATGGAATAACGGCGGCAACGAAAAATATGGCTACGTTGGCCCCGATGGTAATTGGCTGATAGAACCGCGCTTTGACGACGCCGAGGATTTCTGCGAAGGATTTGCGCGCGTTGAAATTGGCTGGAGATGGGGATTCATCAAGCCCGACGGGTCGTGGCTCGTCGAGCCGCGCTTTGACGACGTTGAAGATTTTGAGGATGGAATAGCTTTGGCTAGCGTTGAGCGGCGATATGGATTTATCAACACCGACGGCGAGTGGCTGTCAGAGCCAAAATTTGACCGCGTCGAGTTGCTCAACGACGGTTTGGCCGGCGCAATACTTAACGATAAAATACTGGATAGCCCTTGGTATCTTATCAGACGCGACGGGTCGTTGCTCGTTGACCGCGAGTTTGACTCTATTTCTGACTTCGTCGAGGGAATCATCAGGGTAGAGGTCGACTACAAATATGGTTACGTCGGCCGTGACGGGACGATTTTGGCCGAGCCCGTGTTTGACGATGCCGACAACTTCAAGGATGGAATTGCCCGTGTTAAATTTAACGGAAAATATGGCTACCTCAAGGCCGACGGCACCTATTTCATCGAGCCAAAATATGACTACCTTTCAAACTTCAGCGAGGGAGCGGCAGCGGTTAAGCGTGGCGACAAATTTGGTTTCATCGGGCCCGATGAGGTGTATCTCGTCGAGCCACGGTTTGACGATTTAGATGATTTCCACCAAGGCGTAGCTCGTGTGAAAGTTGGCAAAAAATGGGGTTTCATCAAGCCCGACGGCTCGTGGCTGGTTGAGCCGCGTTTTGACGACGCCGATAGTTTCCATGAAGGCCTGGCCCGCGTGAAAGTTGGCAAAAAATGGGGATATATCACGCGCGACGGCGCGTGGCTGATTGAGCCTCGGTTTAAGGCTGCCTGCAACTTCATCTATGGACATGCAACGGTTATGGTGGGCCAAAAATGGGGTTTCATCAAGCCCGACGGCTCGTGGCTCGTCGAGCCTAAGTTCAAAGATGGCGAGTATGTAAAGATTGGCAATCGCGTAGGTTTTCTTTATTCCGACGGCCATCTGTCGTGGGACTAAGAGCCGTCTCCAAGGGAAAATCGCGAGAGAAATGATTTTTTGGCAAAAAATTTTGCTGATTGACAACCGGCGTTCTATATTTGCGACGTCCAATCGACCGTCAACGATCAGATACAACCTTAACACAAATTTACTATTATTTTCAGCGCATCACTGCTTATGCAACTCAAAGCAATCATTACAACGCTGTTTGTCGCAATTGCAGCCGGCGCTGCCTTTGCAGTTAATGTAGAGTCAGGGAAAGTTTACCGCTTTGTCAACGCGGGAACTCCCGGCCAGTCGATGGCAACCAATGCCTCGGGCACCAATGCCGTGACTCTGGCAACCGACGCCACCAGTCAGAAACAACAATGGCTTGTCACCGCCAATGCAGCCGGCACGGGCTACTACCTGCGCAACGTCGCCACCGGCGGCCTTCTTGCCAGTTCGCGCGCAAAGAGCCAAATATGGACCCTATCGGTAACGAAGACTCCCGACGATGAAAAGATGCTGATGACGTTCATCGACAATGGCGACAACATCTTCATCCGCCCGTTGACCCACAACAATGCATACGCCTACGCCCACAAGGACGCCAGCAACAACGTGGTCTGCTGGACTACAAGCGGTAGCCCCAACTCGTCATGGACACTCGTCCCCGTCGACCTGACCGATGCTGAACTCGAGGCCATCAACAAGCGTTTCAACGACAAAATCGACGAAATAGCCTCGGCGTCGACCTATCAGGAACACCTCGACGCCCTGTTTGCCGACAAAGCCTGCTCGACGCTTAAAGCCACCGGCGACCTGACCAAAAACGCTGACTATCAAGCGCTCCCCGAAACCCTCCGTGCGATGGTCGACAAAGTCGCTTCGGGCAACTGGGCCGAGAACCCGGGCGGAGTGGACTGGGACTCACCCCACGCGCTGAAATATCGCGTGCAGATGTATGAACCCTACTCTGAGGGCTCAAACGCCGCCGCCCTCGCCTCCATTCAGGCCTATACCAACATGAACAACCCTACCGGCATCGTCGGCGACAAGGATGACCTCATCTACGTCATGGTCAACGACCCTGTCCCTGCCGGCGCCACGCTCTATATCGGCGAAGTGCCCGACGACCAGATGTATAACTCGGTCACCGCCGGCATCCCCCTCCATCAGGGCCTAAACATCATCCTCTGCAACAACGATAACTCCCACTATTTCATCTATTATAGCGTCACCACCGCCGGCAAGGTCAACGGAAAGCAGGTTCACAACGACTATAAAATCACCTCTTTCTCGCCCATCAAAATCCACATCGAGGGCGGACGCCTCAACGGTTTTTTCAACCACATCGGCGACAGCCTCTATGCGCCGGACGTCCGCGAGGATTTTGTATACACAGCCACTCGCGCCACCCATCCGATGTATGATTTCGTGGGTCGTTATGTCATCCTCCACCTCCATCTGAACGACACCCCCAGCCAGCCCGGTTTGGCCAACCAGAAATGCGTGCGCAGCGCTATGATTGATAATCCGACCGCCGGCGCCGACCGCACCCAAGACCCGGTTGCAATCATGAAAGCCTGGGACAACATGTGCTTTGCCGAGCGCATCCTGATGGGTATTCAGAGCGACGAGGATATCGCTCGCGACTACAACCTGGGCTACTATGAAACCATCATTGGCGACGGCCACAGTGTCACCGACGGCATCAACACCTACCTGACCGACCCCGGCTTCCATTTCAACGACTATTTCAACAACCGCATGATGGGCATCTCCCAGCAGGGCACGCTCTACATGAACGCAACCTCATGGCGCACAGCCTACAATGTCAGCACCATCGACGCCATCCTGACCCTCTTCCCCTCGGGCAACATCTGGGGCCCGGCCCACGAGTACGGTCACATGAACCAGGGCCCGATGAACATGGCCGGCACTACAGAGGTGTCAAACAATATCTTCTCAAACGTTGCCATGTATTATGCCGGCACGTATACATCTCGCTGTGAATACATCAGCGCCCAAAACCGCAACTTCATGGACGGCAAGACTTATCTTGAGGCCGGCACATGGGGCACGACCCGCATGTTCTGGCAACTGTGGTGCTACTACCACGTCACCGGCCACAACAAGAAATTCTATCCCCGCCTGATGCAACTTCTGCGCCAGCACCCCTTGACCAAGACCGTCAAGACCGCCGGCAACCACAACGAGCGCTATGATATGCTCCACTTTGCCAAAATGTGCTGCATCGCCGCCGAAGAGGATTTGACCGATTTCTTCACCGCATGGGGCTTCTTTGTGCCGCTTCAAGACTATGAAATTGATGACTATAGCCTCTACAACGCCTGTCTGACCCAAGAGGACATCGACGCCGTAAAAGCCGAAATCAAAGCGTTCAACTTTCCCAAAAACGAGGTCATCCTGCTCATCGACGACCGTCCCGGCGCCACTCGCACCTCCTATCCCGACTATCCTATTGCCAAGGCCGGTGAACTCGGCGGTCTGAAAGATTTTCAGGCCGGTGCCGGCGCAGTTCCCTCGGGCGATTTCTCCTACACCGTCAACGGAACCACCGGCACCGTAGCCACCACCGGCAACCCGGGTGTCGGCTACCTGCTCTATGACAAGGATGGCAACCTGATTGCGTTTGCCAACTCGAGCACCTTTGAAGTTACCCCCGAGATTGCCGAGGGTCTGACGGACGGCACCGTTACCGTCAAGGCTATGGGCGAGAACGGCACCGCCGCGACGGTCGTCAACCCCATTCTCGACGGCACCCCCGCCGTCAAGCGCGGCTTGCTCAGCGACATCATCGCCCGCTGCAACGCCCTCTTTGCTCTAATCGACGAGACCCGCACTCGCGTCGGCTACTTGCTCCCCAACGCCTGTGAAGACCTGCAAAACCTCTGCAAGAAAGCCGTCGCCATGGTCGATGGAAACAGCGAGGACGGCCCCGCCTTGACCAAGATGATTATGCGACTGACCGCCGACTACAACACCCTCGCCGCCGACCCCGAAGCACGCGTACAGATTGAACCGGGCGCCACCTACCGCATCACCAACAACGGCAATCCCACCCGCGCGCTGACTGTATCGCTCGCAACATCGACCGCCGCACCGACAGCCGCTTCGACCGAAATTTCAGCCGAGGCCGACCCCTACGCCGCTCAGTGGATACTCGAGCCGATGGACGGCAACAACGTCTATGCCTTGCGCAACGTCACCACCGGTCGCTACATCTCTTTCGTCCCCTCCTACAGGGCCAACACCGTGTTGCCGACCTCCGACACCCCCTTTGGGTACACAATCGGCGCCATTGACGGCCAGACCGGCGTCTATTATCTCGCTCCCGAGGGCAAAACCGGCTCGGCCATCCACATGAACCCGTCGGGACTCATCTACCACTATACCACAACGTCGGCCAACACCCGCTGGACCATCACTAAGGTCAAGGACGCCGAGTTGATGGACCTGCGCGAGCAACTCAACGCCCTCGCCGACGAAGCCGCCGACCTCCTCGCCACCGCCGGCAAGAAAGGAATACAGGAGCCGGCCAACGTAGACCTGAACGCCGGTTGCTTCTATGCCAACGCCATCCAAACGACCGGCCTAAATGCCTTTAAATCGTGGGACCACCTGATTGACAACAACCGCGATACCTACTTCTGTAGCGACCGCTCGGGCGCCGACTCAAAGGATGGTCTCGACCACTATATCCGCGTCACTCCTCCCGCCGGCAACGACCTGAGATACATCAAGGTTAGTTTCCAGAACTTTAGCGTGCAATCTCCTGCCGAACTTATCCAGGCCTACCGCATCGACGCCACCACCGACGGCTCAAACTGGGCTCCCGTCTATGCCTGCAACGAGGGTATCGACAACGTCTGCTCGGCATGGAACGGCACCGACCTCATCACCGTTCCCGAGGGTACCAAGGCCATCCGCTTTGTCGTTACAAAGAGCGGCGAGACCAAAGCCTTCCACTACACGTTCCTCATGGCCGAGTTCCGCCTGGCCAACACCCCGAAGGCCGTCTATCAGCCCGGCGCAAAATATTGGTCGGTGAAAGCCGCCGATATGGAAAACGTTGACCGTCTCATCGATGCCGCCCGCTTTGCCTACCTCAACCCCTCGATGACCAATGATGACCTTCAGCAACACATCGACAACCTCAACAAAGCCTACCTCCACCTCTCCAACGAGATGAGGGTATCGACGGGCGTTGAGGCCATCGACTCAGACACAGACAACGCCACCGACGACTACTATGACCTCGACGGCCGCCACATCGACAACCCCGACCACGGCATCCACATCCACCGCCACGGCTCCACCGTCACCAAAGAACTCAACCGCTAAACCCGCCCTATTATAACCTAACGCGCTCCCCGCAACCGCGAGGAGCGCGTTTTTCTATCCCAATCTCTATTTATTATCTCCCCCGTTTTTGTCGCAGGCATGAGAGCGGTCCCGGAGGGGGGAGGTATGGGTACAAAAAAAGGGTAAGCGAACTACATCGCACCGCTCAACCCGGATCCGTTGCTTCGGTCAAGACCTGGCGGAGTGTCCGGGGAGCTGGTCGTGTAGGACTTACCCGAGTGCAAAGGTAGGAACTTTTTTGTGTTTGGCAAAAATTTTATCAAAAAAAGTTTTTGACATTCTATTTTTTAAGTTTATTAATTATTAATTTTGCACTCCTAAATTCATCTGCTATGCTTGAAGAGATTAAATCACGCGCCCTTGAAGGAATCGGCGCCACCATTGAAGAAGCCTTGAAACTCAATGAGTTATATGACACAGAGACGCTCTGCCAGGCGGCCGACGAGGTGCGCCGGGCGCGTTGTGGCAACAAAATAGATACTTGCTCGATTGTCAACGCCCGCTCGGGCCGCTGTGGCGAGGATTGCAAGTGGTGTGCCCAGTCAAAGCACTACAACACGGGCGTGACCGAGTATGAAATCGTTCCCGAGGGGGAAATGATGGCCACCCTTGAGCGCGCCACCGCTGCCGGCGTCAAGCGCTTCTCGCTCGTGACCAGCGGCCGCAAGGTTGCCCCCCGCGACCTCGACCGCTTCTGTGCCCTTTACCGCAAGGCCCGACAGCGCAGCGACATCTTCCTATGCGCCTCGATGGGCTTGCTCAACCGCGACGAACTCGCCAAACTGTGGGACGCAGGCGTGCGCCGCTACCATTGCAACCTTGAGACCGGCTCGACCTATTTCGCAAAACTTTGCACCACCCACACCACCGAGGACAAACTTGCCACCATCCGCGCCGCCCGCGAGGTTGGCATGCAGGTGTGCAGCGGCGGCATCATCGGCATGGGCGAGTCGCTTTTTGACCGCCTCCAGATGACCGCCGAGGCGCGTGACGCCGGCGCCGTCTCTATCCCGATGAACATCCTCAACCCCATTCCCGGGACGCCGCTCGAAAATCAGCCTCCCATCGGCGAGGACGAGGTTGTCAGAACCGCCGCGCTGATGCGCCTCGTGGCTCCCGACGTCGAAATCCGCTTTGCGGGCGGCCGCGCACGCATGAGTCCTCGCGCCGTGGAGATGATGTTGCGCGGTGGCATTAACGCCGCCCTTGTCGGCGACATGCTGACAACCGTCGGCAACGACATCGACGACGACCGCGCCCTCTTTGACCGCGTCGGCCTCGAGATGTAGCCCGGCCCGCTCCGGCCCCGCGAGATAAATCGAGGTAAATCTTGATAAACCGAGATAAATCGCGTTATATCTCGGTTTATCGCGATTGGCGGCGCCTCCCCACCTCTCTGAAAAATAATTGTGGAAAAATTTCTTTATTTATTTCATGGTGTGAAGGTTTTTATTTACCTTTGCAGTGGCTTGAAGTCGCTCGGTGGTTAACGCCGACGCGCTCACGTTTCAACAGTAAATTATTATTTCAATTATATCACTATTATTCAAATCGTTACACTTATGTGGCTCACAGGTTCTTCGATAGGCAGAAAGTTGGTGATGGCAATCACCGGCGTCGGCCTTGTTCTATTTGTGACATTTCACGCGTTGATGAACGCCGTAGCGTTGGTGTGGCCCTGTGCCTACAATGCTATCTGTGAATTTCTCGGCGCAAACTGGTATGCGCTCATCGCCTCGATGGGGCTTGCGGCGCTGTTTGTCATCCACATCATCTATGCGTGTGTCTTGACCATTCAAAATCGCCGCGCGCGCGGTGCCGACCGTTATGCGGTCAACTCGCGCCCCAAGAGCGTTGAATGGTCGTCAAAGAATATGCTCGTTCTGGGTGTATTTGTGCTCGCATTCCTCGTTGTTCACCTCATCCAGTTCTGGGCAAAGATGCAACTCGCCGAGATTACCGGCCAGCACTTTGTGACCGACGGCGGCATGGAAGTCGCTCCAACCGACGGCATGGCGCTCATCTATATCGCGTTCAGCCACTGGTACACTCCCGTCATCTACATCATCGGTTTTGTGGCACTTTGGTTCCATATCAACCATGGCTTCTGGTCGATGTTCCAGTCGATAGGTTGGGATAACGACTTGTGGAAAAACCGTCTGAAAAAGATTGGCTGCTGGTGGTCTACCATCGTTATCGGCTTGTTTATCGCCCAGGCTATCGTGTTTACCGTCAAGGCCAACTGCGCTTCCTGCTGCCCTGCCGGCGAGGCCGTTGAATGTTGTGGCGGATGCCCCGAGGCTGCCGCTGCTTGCTGTGGCGAGGCCCCCGCTTGCTGTCAGGAAGGCGCTGCTGCTTGTCCCGACTGTCCTAACGCCGCTGCCGGCGCTTGCTGCAAGGAAAGCGCTGCCGCTTGCCCCGACTGCCCCAATGCCGCCACCGCTCCCGCTTGCTGTCAGGAAGGCACCGGGGAATAACCACCTTTCATACTCTTATTTACCGTAACTAAATCACCACCTTATATAATATGGCAGATTTAAAGAAACTGGAGGGTATGATTGACTCTACCCCCATCATGGGCGACTATGCCGACATCGAGTCGTCTAAACTCCCCGAGTATCAGTTAGACTCCAAGATTCCCGAGGGTCCTCTGGCTCAAAAGTGGACCAACTACAAGGCCCACCAGAAACTGGTCAACCCGGCCAATAAGCGCAACCTCGACATCATCGTCGTCGGTACCGGTCTTGCCGGTGCATCGGCTGCCTCGACCCTTGGCGAGCTGGGCTTCAACGTGCTGAATTTCTGCATCCAGGACAGCCCCCGTCGCGCCCACTCTATCGCCGCTCAGGGCGGTATCAACGCCGCCAAAGACTATCAGAACGACGGCGACTCGATTTATCGCTTGTTCTATGACACCGTGAAGGGCGGCGACTTCCGCTCTCGCGAGGCCAACGTCTATCGTCTCGCCGAGGTGTCAAACAATATCATCGACCAGTGTGTTCAGCAGGGCGTTCCCTTTGCCCGCGAATATGGCGGCTTGCTGGCCAACCGCTCGTTTGGCGGCGCTCAGGTTTCGCGCACATTCTACGCCAAGGGACAGACCGGCCAGCAGTTGCTGCTCGGCGCCTACGCTTCGCTGAACCGCCAGATTAAGAAAGGCACCGTCAAGTCGTTCAACCGCTGCGAGATGCTCGACCTCGTCATCATCGACGGCCGTGCCCGCGGTATCATCGTCCGCGACCTCGTCACCGGCGAGCTCAAACGCTATGCCGCCCACGCCGTTGTTCTCGCAACCGGCGGTTATGGCCGCACTTTCTTCCTGTCGACCAACGCTATGGGTTGCAACGGCTCGGCCGCCATTCAGGCGTTCCGTCGCGGTGCCTACCTTGCCAACCTCGCCTTCACCCAGATTCACCCCACCTGTATCCCCGTCCATGGCGAGGACCAGTCAAAACTGACCCTGATGAGCGAGTCGTTGCGCAACGACGGCCGCATCTGGGTGCCCAAAAAGAAAGAAGACGCCGAGGCTATCCGCGCCGGCAAGAAACGTCCCACCGACATCCCCGACGAGGACCGCGACTTCTATCTCGAGCGCCGCTACCCGGCTTTCGGTAACCTCTGCCCCCGTGACATCGCCTCGCGTGCCGCCAAGGAACGTTGTGACGCCGGCTTTGGCGTAGGTACCGGTAACGCCGTTTACCTCGACTTCAAATATGCAATCGACCGACTGGGCGAAGACGTTGTTCGCGACCGCTACGGCAACCTCTTCGACATGTATCAGATGATTTCTGACGACAACCCCTACGAGACCCCGATGATGATATTCCCCGCCAGCCACTACACCATGGGCGGTATCTGGGTTGACTATGAACTCCAGACCTCAATCAAGGGCCTCTTTGCCATCGGCGAATGTAACTTCAGCGACCACGGTGCAAACCGCCTCGGCGCCTCGGCCCTCATGCAAGGTCTCGCCGACGGTTACTTCGTGCTCCCCTACACGATGCAAAACTACCTCAGCGACCAGATTAAGGTTAAACATCCCGGCACTGACCATCCCGAGTTTGACAAGGTCGAGGGCGAAGTTCGCGCACGCATCGAGAAACTCATGAACATCAAGGGCACCAAGTCGCCCGACCAGATTCACAAGCGTCTGGGTCACGTCATGTGGGACCTCGTCGGCATGGGCCGCACCCTCCAGAGCCTCGTCAAGGCCCTCGACGAACTCGAAGCAGTCCGCAAAGAGTTCTACACCGACCTGCGCATCGTCGGCAGCGCCAACGACCTCAACACCGAGCTCGAGAAGGCCCTGCGCCTCGAGGACTTCCTCGTCATGGCACGCATGATGGCCATCGACGCCCTCAACCGCAACGAGTCTTGCGGCGCCCACTTCCGCGAGGAGTATCAGACCGAGGACGGCGAGGCCAAGCGCAACGACAAGGACTACATGTATGTCGCCTGCTGGAAATACACCGGCGACAACGCCAAGCCCGTCCTGCTCAAGGAGCCCCTCAACTATGAAGAAATCAAGGTGCAGACACGTAACTACAAGTCCTAACCTCCAACCACTTGACCGTCACCGCCAGCCCCGGCGGCGGTGACCCAACTCAAATTTTAAAACAGATACAACAATGGAACATACTATCAGTGTAAACCTGAAAATTTGGCGTCAACGTGGTCCCAAAGAGAAAGGACAGTTCATGTCCTACCGCGTTGAAAACGTCTCGACCGGAAGTTCATTCCTCGAAATGCTCGATATGCTCAACCAGCAGTTAGTCGACCGCGGCGAAGAGCCCGTTGTGTTTGACAACGACTGCCGCGAAGGCATCTGCGGCATGTGCTCCCTCTATATCAACGGCCACCCTCACGGCCCCGTTGAAGGCATCACCACCTGCCAGCTCCACATGCGCAAATTCAAGAACGAAGAGACCATCAC
>JAFLTK010000034.1 GCA_022511505.1 Muribaculaceae bacterium | reverse complement strand
GGAGCGCGCACCAGCGTGCGACAGCCTCGAGAAGTTCTCGTTGTTTATTTGTTTTTTTTGTCGCGGGTGACATAAGATTTTTAAAATTGTTTTTAAAATAAAACGCCCGGGAGAGGATATAGTTCGAGTGACGCCGTTGATATTAGGCGTCGATATTGGCGTAGGTGGCGTTTTGCTCGATGAAGTCGCGGCGTGGAGCGACATCCTCGCCCATGAGCATGGAGAAGATGCGGTCGGCCTCAACGGCATCGCTGATTGTTACCTGTTTGAGAAGGCGCTTCTCGGGCGACATTGTTGTCTCGCGAAGTTCCTCGGCGCTCATCTCGCCAAGACCTTTGTAACGCTGAACGCTGGTCTTGTCGGCGTGGCGAGCGATGAAATTCTGCACCTGGCCTTCGGTCCAGCAATACTCTTCATCCTTGCGGCATGTACACTTGTACAACGGCGGAGTGGCGAGGTAGAGGTATCCGTTCTCGATGATGGGACGCATCAGGCGGAAGAAGAATGTCATCAGCAGCGTTGCGATGTGGCTACCGTCGACATCGGCATCGGTCATGATGATAATTTTGTGATAGGCAAGGCGCGAGATATTGACCTCTTTGGGGTCGTCGGGGGTGCCGATGGTGACGCGCATAGCACGGAAAAGGCTCGTTATCTCCTTGTTGTCGAGAATTTTATGGTCCATAGCCTTCTCGACATTGAGGATTTTACCGCGTAGGGGGAGAATGGCCTGAAAGGTGCGGTCGCGACCTTGTTTGGCGGTACCGCCTGCCGAGTCACCCTCGACGAGGAACAGCTCGCAGTCCTCGGCGTGGCGCGATGAGCAATCGGCCAGCTTGCCGGGCAGACCGCCGCCGCTGAGGGGCGATTTGCGCAGGATTTTCTCACGGGCATTGCGGGCGGCGTGGCGCGCCTGAGCGGCGATGATGACCTTGTCGACGATGGTGCGCGCCTGCTTGGGGTTCTCCTCAAGGTAGTTGCGCAGGGCGTCGCTGACGGCCGTCTGAACAGCGCCGATAACCTCGTTGTTACCGAGTTTGGTCTTGGTCTGTCCCTCAAACTGGGGTTCCATGACCTTGACCGACACGACGGCGGTCAAGCCTTCGCGGAAATCGGCAGGGTCGATATTGACCTTGACCTTGTCGAGCAGTTTGTTGTCCTCGGCATATTTCTTTAATGTAGCGGTTAGGCCGCGGCGGAAGCCGGTCAAGTGGGTACCGCCCTCGATGGTGTTGATGTTGTTGACAAACGAGTAGACATTCTCGTTGTAAGTATTGTTATAAGTCAGCGCGACTTCAACGGGGATGCCGTTGCGCTCGGTGTCGAGATGGATAACGTCGTTGATGAGCGACTCCTTGTTTGAGTCGATATACTCTACAAATTCGCGCAAGCCGTCTTTGCTGTAGAACTCCTCGTGGCGCGGCCGGCCGCTCTCGTCGAGTTCACGTTTGTCGGTGAGAGTCAGCGTGATACCGGCGTTCAGATACGCCAAGTCGCGAAGGCGGTTGGCAAGGGTGGCATAGTTGTAGACAGTGACTGTGAAGATTGAAGCGTCGGGCTTGAACGTGATTGACGTACCGGTGTGGCTCGAAACGCCCTCAACGCGCAGCTCGGTTGTCGGCTTACCGCAAGAATACTCCTGAACGTATGCCTTGCCGTCGCGGTGAACCTCGGCGCGAAGGTAGGTCGACAGCGCGTTGACACATGACACACCGACGCCGTGCAGACCGCCCGACACCTTGTATGAGCCCTTGTCAAACTTACCGCCGGCGTGAAGCACCGTCAACACCACCTCGAGAGCGCTTTTGTGCTCCTTCTCGTGCATATCGACCGGGATACCGCGGCCGTTGTCGACAACCGTTATCGAATTGTCCTCGTTGATAGTCACGTCAATGTGGGTCGCAAAACCGGCAAGCGCCTCGTCGATTGAGTTATCAACTACCTCATACACAAGGTGGTGCAAACCTTTCTCGCTTATATCGCCAATATACATCGCGGGACGTTTTCTGACCGCCTCCAGGCCCTCGAGAACCTGAATATTACTGGCGCTATATTCTTCTTCCATTTCTGCCATATATCTTCGTTTTTTGTTTTTCAGATTAATATTGAGACCTTGACAAGCCACCTCTGCGACCTTATCGACACTTAGGGACGGCTCTCGCCAAAAATCATACAAAGATACAACTTTTTTATTAATCACGCAAAAAATGTTTTCAAGGCCGACTTTATGAGCTTCAATTTTGCATTTGGCACGAAATTTGCTAATTTTGCATTATAAAACGGTGGCTGTTGCCACATAAATCACTGATTGACATGTTGAAAAGATTTTTTAATAGAATATTTATAGCTTTGGCTGTTGTTGTCGCCGGTATTTTGACTGCTTCCTGTGACGAATCATCTGAACCCGGAAAGAATAATGCCGGCCGCACAGTTCTCGTTTATATGATTGCCGACAACAATCTGGGTGCCGGCGGCTATGACTTGGACGACATTCAAGAGATGCGCGATGCCGCCAAGGCCGGTGGCATCGGCAAGGGTCGTCTGCTCGTCTATCATTCCCCGTCGGGCGCCGAAGAAGGGACCAAATCGCCGGCCTTGAAAGAGGTACTCCCGACGGGCGAAGTCGTCATTCTAAATGAATATGACAACACGCTCTATTCAATTGATGTTGAGCGCATGAAAGCGGTCATGAAAGATGTTCGTGACATCGCTCCGAGCAATGAATACGGTCTCGTTCTCTGGAGCCATGGTAACGGATGGGAAGAATTTAGCAACTCTCGCGCTTTTGGCCAAGAAGGCAGCAACAATCTAACGATGAAGGTTTCTTCACTCGCCGCCGCTCTCGACGGTTTTCATCATCAATTTATCTACTTCGACTGCTGTGAGATGGCAACGGTCGAGGTTGCCTACGAGTTGCGTCACGCAACCGACTATATCATTGCATCAGGTACCGAGTTGCTTAACGAGGGCACTCGATATGACATGGTTGTGCCCGACTTTTTCGCTAACCCGTTCTCTCCCGAGGCTATTGCCCGCACAACCTTTGACTACTTTGACAGTCGCCACGGCTATTGGCGTTCCTGCACAATGTCGGTCATCAAAACCGAGGGTCTCGACCGTCTGGCCGACGCCACCCGCGAGATTATGAAAACCGGAGCCATGCCAACCGTCACCCTCGACGGTCAGCAGTGCTACATGCGCGGCGTCTGCTCCATCTATGACATGGGTCGTTATATCGAGACTCTCGACTGTAGCGAAGACCTGAAAGCCGCTTGGCGCGATGCATTTGCGCCCGTCGTGCCGCTCGCGCTGACAACCCCTTACCTCTTTGACACGTTCCCGATGGACTACTACTGTGGTCTCGGCACATTCATTCTGACTCGCCCCGCCGATGTCACCTACCGCGGCTACAACAACCAGCAATGGTGGAAAGACGTTGTCTCCTACCATCCTCAATATAACCCGTCGGCCAAATAACCTATGTTACTACAGATTCCCGGACTGACTCCCACGCCCGACGCTGCCGCTCCCGCCGACTCTGTCCCTACACCCGGCGAGGAACTGCGGTTGCTCTCTGACATGTCGCTCGACGACATTATCAGCAAGGTTGTGCAAACGATGCTGTCATTTGCTGCATCGCTCGTCATTGCCATCTTCGTCTTCTACGTCGGCAAATTCATTATTAAGAAGATATACAACATCACGCTTGGCATCCTTGTCAAGCGTGATGTCGATCGCTCGCTGAGCACGTTCATCCTAAGCCTCGTCCGCATGGTGCTCTATTTCATCTTGATAGTCACCGTAATCGGTATCCTTGGCATCGAAACAAGTTCATTCCTGGCGCTGTTTGCATCGGCCGGTGTGGCAATCGGCATGGCCCTCAGCGGCACTCTCCAGAACTTTGCCGGCGGCGTGCTCATTCTCTTGTTAAAGCCATATAAGATAGGTGATTATATCGAGGCGCAAGGCTATGCAGGTTTTGTCACCGAGATACAGATTTTCAGCACTATCATATCTACTACCGACAACAAATCTATCATCATCCCCAACGGCGGTCTGTCGACCGGGAGCATCAACAACTGGTCGCGTGAAGAATACCGACGCATCGAGTGGACCGTCAGCCTTAGTTACGGCGACAACTTTCAGGCTGCTCGCGAGGTAATCCTCAAAATGATTGACGAGGACGACCGCATCGTCAAGCAGTATCTCGAGGACGACCGCCGCGACCGTCTTGAGCAAGAAAAGCTCGAAGCCGAGGCCAATCCCGAGCCCGAGAAAAAGCACGGTCGCCTGTGGCGTTTCTTCCATCCATTCCGCGCCAAAACCGAGGCCAAAACCGATGTCTTTGCCGAGACCGATGTCTTTGCCGAGACCGACCGTCTCAAAAACAAAGTGCTCGTCCCCAAAATCGACTGCTCGCCCACTGTCTTCCTCGGCAGCATGGCAAGCAGTAGCATTGACTTGACAATCCGCGCATGGGTGCGCACCCCCGACTACTGGCCCGTCTTCTTCCATTTCAACGAGCGCTTCTACACCGAGTTGCCCACCCACGGCTTCTCCTTCCCCTTCCCCCAAATGGACGTCCACCTTTCCCGCAACTAACCATCGCCATCTCAACTACCGGTATGAAAAACTCCTGTACAATTTAGAGGAGGTGACGATTTCCACGCAAAAGACTATAAAAGGCTATAAAGGCTAATAGAGCTATATAAGCTAATAAAGCTATATAAGCAAGCTAATAGAGCTCTAAATATCTTCCATAACATAAATCGAGGGTGCCTCGGCTTGAGGCACCCTCGATTTATATGGTCGTTAAAACCTGATTATTCGGGATTTTCAATTGTGCAGATTGAAACGCGGTTCCAAGACTCTTCGTCAAACATGTGGCCGATACCTTCGCCCTTGGCTACGATGCGTTTGGGATCAACTTTATATTTGGTGATGAGAGCATTCTTAACTGACTCGGCGCGAGCAGCGGCAAGACGTTCGTTGATGTCAGCGGGACCATCGGCCGAAGCATAACCCTTGATTTCAACAGTTGCTTTGGGGTGATTCTTGAGGTAAGCGGCAATCATCTCAACATTGGGCTGCTGGTCGGCAGTGATTACTGAAGAACCAATCTTGAAGAAGACAAAGCGAACGCTGTTGAGTTGGTTGTTGGTTTCCTTAATCACAGTGGGAGCAGGAGCGGGACGGTTGAGGCAATCCTGGAGCTGAGCGTCGAGAGCGGCGTTGGCTGCCATTGAAGCGGCGAGAGCGGCGTTGGTCTCATCGAGTTGACCGCGGAGGTTGTTAACCTGTGCATTGAGAGCCATAACAATGGCGGGGTCGATAACTTCCACACACTTGAAGCCGTTGCCAAACTTGTAGGTAAGGCCAACCTGGCAGTTGAAAGTAGCGTGGTTTGCGTTGTAAGCGGCTGAAGTCTTGGCAACATCGGCGTCGCTCATATTCCAAACGACTGAGGGCTTGAGCGAGATAGTCACCTTGTTGCTGACGTTGAAGTTAAAATTAAGACCGGCTTTGGTAGCAAAATAGTTCCAGTCGGGGTTTTTGCTACGGTATTCGTGACCCCAGCCTGCACCGAGAACTGCCTCGATGTCAAAGGGACGAGTGCCACAGTTGTAACCGCCAAAGAGGTTGAAAAGATTTACTGCACCGTAGGCACCTACATACGAATTGTCAAATGCGGTTGTCGAGTGAGGACCATACCATGAAGAAGTGTTTACACCAAAAGCGCTTTCAACTCCTACGCCAAAGACGGGAGAAATCTGCTTGCCGATGTGAAGGCCGGCAGTTCCGCGCATTGAACCAAAGAACGCATGGTGGGTCAGAGGGGTGGTTACACCACCGTCAAGACCAATTGACCAATTTGAACCGAAATTAGTTTTTTCGATCGCTGTAGTCTGAGCATTTGCTGCCAGAACGCCCATCGAGGCAATAGCGAGGATGGCTAATTTTTTCATATTCTTAAATTTTAACTTGTTTGTAGACTCATCCCTCAGCGGAAATCGTCAGTTTAAAAATTGTTTAATTTCTCCGTTAATTTAGAATTGTTGATGTTTTTTTGTTTTTATATCCAATCAACAATCTTACGGCCGATAAAGTTGAAACGTTTCTTAAAAATTTTGCCGCTATCTCGCGATGCGCAAAATTTCGTTGCAAAATTAACATAATTTTATGAAAGTACAAAATCCCGGTCTTCAATTTTGACCAATCCAAACAATATTGGCGGTTTTTTGGCGAATTTATTGTAATTTTGTGCTTTATTTGTTCGTTTATAAAGCAACATGCAATATTAAAATATGTGTAGGAATCTATATCTATCTCTCGCAATGGCTCTCGTAATCCCTCCGGTTATAAATGCGGCCGACGGCTTGCAGTACCCCTCGCCGGCACGTGTCGACACTGTCGACACCTACTTTGGCATCACGGTTCCCGACCCCTACCGTGGTCTCGAAGATGAGAACGCGCCGGCTACCCGCCGGTGGGTTGCCGACGAGAATAAGTTGACTCGCAGTTACCTCGATGCAATCCCGTTTCGCTCGGCCCTCCGCGACCGCATCGCTATGTTAAACAACTTCGCCAAGCGCGGTGCGCCCTGGCGTGGAAACGATGGCCGCGTCTACCAAAGCGTAAACGATGGCCTGAAAAACCAATCGGTTATCATGGTCATCGACGGCGACAACGAAACTGTCTTCTTTGACCCGAACAAACTCAGCGAAGACGGCACCGTAGCCCTCACCGGGTTGTTCCAGTCGCCCGACGGCAAATATACGGCTATAACCATTAGCCGCAGCGGTAGCGACTGGACCGAGATTTATGTCATGGAAACAGCCACCGGACGCTTATTGGAAGACCATATCGAATGGGCCAAATTTACCGACGCCCAATGGCACGGCGACGGCTTTTTCTACAGCGCATATCCTCGCCCCGATGGCGGACGTGACTTCACCGCCGCCAACACCGGCCACAATATTTATTACCACCGCCTCGGCACACCGCAAAGTGACGACACTCTCGCCTTTGCCGACCCCGACCAGCCGCTCCACTTCCACAGCGCCTACGTTCCCGAGGGTCTCCCCTACCTGCTCATTATCGGCGGAGGCGAGGGTATCGGCAGTTCGCTCGCCATCAAGAGCCTTGAAACGACCGATGCTCCCGTTCAGCAAATCATCTCCGGCCAGGACTACCCCATCAACATCATTGGCGAGGCCGGAGGCAAACTCTATCTGCTGACGTCGATGGGCGCCCCGCGCAATCGCCTGATGGCGCTCGACTTAGCAAACCCGACTCTTGAAAATTGGCAGGAAATAGTTCCCGAGAGCACCGACGCCGTGCTTGCCTCGGTATCAATGGCCGGCGAGCGCCTGCTGCTTAACTATGAGAAAGACGCCGCCTCGCTCGTCAAAATCGCCGACCTCGCGGGTTCTAATCTCGGCACCGTGTCGCTCCCCGGTATCGGCTCGGTATCCATCTCGTCATCAAAGCGTTACCCCGACGAGGCATTCATGACGTTCACCTCGTTTACCGCACCCTCGTCAATCTACTCAATTAACCCGGCCACCGGCTCGACAACGCTCGTCTTCCGCCCCGAGATTGAGGGTGTAAACTTTGACGACTATGTCACCGAGCAAGTCTTCTATCCCTCGGCCGACGGTACAATGATTCCCATGTTCCTCACCTACAAGAAAGGGCTTGCTCGCGACGGTAACAACCCGGTCTATCTCTACGGTTACGGCGGTTTCAACATCTCGCTGACGCCATCGTTCAACCCCTCGCGCATGGTGTGGCTCGAAAACGGCGGCATCTATGCCCAGGCCAACTTGCGCGGCGGCTCGGAATATGGCGAGGAGTGGCACGCCCAAGGCATCAAGCAAAACAAGATGAACGTGTTCAACGACTTCATCGCCGCGGCCGAGTACATGATTGGCCAAGGTTGGACTAAGCCCGAATTGATGACCATCGAGGGCGGCAGCAATGGCGGACTCCTCGTTGGCGCCACCGTCAACTTGCGCCCCGACCTCTTCCGTGTTGCCATTCCGCGCGTGGGCGTCATGGACATGATGCGCTATCACCTCTTCACAATCGGATGGAACTGGGCGTCAGACTATGGCACAAGCGCCGACAGCCCCGAGATGGCCGCCTATCTGCTCTCCTACTCGCCCCTCCACAACATCAAGAGCGGCGGCTCAGTGCCTTACCCCGCTATTATGGTCACAACAGCCGACCACGATGACCGCGTCGTCCCGGCCCACTCGTTCAAATATGCCGCTACACTACAAGCCGCCGACACCGGGACGGCTCCAAAACTCATCAGAATCGACTCAAACGCGGGACACGGCGCCGGCAAGCCGGTTTCAAAGGTAATCGACGAGTATACCGACATTTACTCGTTTATTTTCAACAACATCAACCGCTCTCCTATTGAAAAATAAAATTATCGCTCTCGCTACAGCCCTCGCGGCCGCTACGTCGCTTGCGGGCTGCTTCACGGGCGTGGAGAGTACTCCCAAAATCACCGCCGGCGACGTGCGTCGACAGGATGCCGCGAGCGTTTCGCCCGAGGCGCTGTTGATACAGTCGCTTCCAGTCGACAGCATTGAAACATGGAAGCCGGGCAAGCGTTTTATCGTTGTCGACTCAAAGGCCGCGATGGTCTACGCGCCCCCTGCCATCGCGGCCTCCGACATCAAAACCGGCATCATCTTGACCTACAAAGGAAATCGCCCTTCGACGTCAATTACCGGTGCCGGCGAACTCGTCCTCCACTTCTCAACACCGGCAGGAAACGACGTAACCTACACCGCCGCCACGACTTCGGGCCCGGTAGACCTACCGTTCACCGTTGACCTCGACCTGGTTGACAGCGCCCGAACCCTACTGAACGGGCGCGAACTATGGGTAACAAGCGCCATCTGGCGCGATAGCCTTGACAACGTCATCGGCGGACTAAAATATGTTCCCGTTCGCGTCACCAACGTTGCACCGGGAACGGGCGACTACCCCGTGCGCATCGATTTCTCGACCGTTTCGGTCGACCCGGCGCGCAACGGCTCGCTCTACATATCGACCGCATCGCGCGGTGCCGGCTCGCGTCGCTTCGAGACACAGTTTGCCCTCGACAACCCAAGGCGCCGCTATCCCGAGATTGAAGAAAAGACGTGGGACCTCATCGCCCGGGGCATGGTGGCTCCCGGCATGACACGCCAAGAGTGCAGACTCGCTCTCGGCGCACCGACCGACATCGACCGCCGAGCCGGTTATAGCACCGTGCGCGAAATCTGGACCTACGAGAACGGTATCTATCTCATCTTCAGCGACGGAATCCTAATTGACTATCGACGATGAAACTCACATTCCTCGGAACAGGGACCTCAACGGGTGTTCCGCAAATAAACTGTGACTGCCATACATGTACATCGGCCGACACTCGCGACAAGCGACTCCGCTCATCGGCACTTCTCACCCTCGACGACTCGCGACAGATACTCATCGACTGTGGACCCGACTTCCGCGCCCAAGCCCTCGAGCACCCCATCACCAACTTGAGCGCCGTCCTGCTGACCCACACCCACTATGACCATGTAGGCGGCATTGATGACTTGCGTCCATTCTGCTACAAGCATCCCGGCGGCCTCCCTCTCTATGCGCGTCAGGACGTCATCGACGACCAGCGACAGCGCATGCCCTACTCCTTTGCAAGCCACCTTTACCCCGGCGTACCCACGTTCAACACCATCGCAATCGAGCCCGGCAAACCATTCACAGTCGACGGCGACATCCCCGTGCTCCCAGTCGAGGTCTTGCACTACAAGTTGCCCATACTCGGCTTCCGTTTCGGACCCCTCGCCTACGTCACCGACTGCAAGACTATGCCCCCCGAGACCATGAAAAGCCTTCGCGGACTCGACACGTTGGTACTCAACGCCTTGCGACACGAAGAACACATCTCCCATCTCAACCTTCGCCAAGCCCTCGACATCATCGACCAACTCAAACCACGCCGCGCCTTCCTAACCCACCTCAGTCACGACATGGGACGACACGCCGACACCACCCCAACACTTCCCCCCGGCGTCCAAATCGCCACCGACGGCCTCACCATCTCCATCACCTCCGATTGACTTCTGCGGGGACGCGATGAATCGCATCCCTGCATTGACACCTTCTTTAGATTGTTACCCCCGACGGCCCTAATCCTACCAATGAAAAAATTTCGCCATGGCGTGAACTTTTTCAAAACCGGCGTTGTTATATAGACAGATTGAAGATAATGTGATAATGATTGGTTTAATACAAC
>JAFLTK010000033.1 GCA_022511505.1 Muribaculaceae bacterium | reverse complement strand
AATCGCCTTCTCGATTGCCGACTCCCAACTCCCCGGCAACGCCAAGGCCGGCTACGTCATCCGTCGCATCCTGCGCCGCGCCGTGCGCTATGCCTACACATTCCTCGGCCAGAAAGATGCCTTCATGTACCGTCTCGTTGACACTCTCATCGACTCGATGGGCGAGGCCTACCCCGAGTTGCCGCGCCAGCGCGAGCTCATCATGAAGGTTATCAAAGAAGAGGAGGACTCGTTTCTTCGCACCCTCGACAACGGCATCAAGATGCTCGACGACGCCATTGCTGCCGCCCGCGCCGCCGGCAAGACCGAAATCTCGGGCCGCGAGGCGTTCACGCTCTATGACACCTACGGCTTCCCCCTCGACCTTACCGAACTGATTCTCAAAGAGAACGGCATGACCCTCGACCGCGAGGGCTTTGACCGCGAGATGCAGGCCCAGAAGGACCGCGCCCGCGCCGCCGCTGCCGTCGAGGCCGGCGACTGGGTTATCGTGCGCCCCGGCGAACCGGTGTTTACCGGCTATGACGAGACCGAAACCGAGACCCAAATCCTGCGCTATCGCCACGTCAAGCAGAAAAAGGCCGAGTTCTATCAAATCATCCTCTCTCGCTCGCCCTTCTACGCCGAGATGGGCGGACAGGTCGGCGACTCGGGCGTCCTTGTCGACGGCGACGAGACCATCGAGGTCTATGACACCAAGCGCGAGAACGGCGTTGCCGTCCATCTGACCAAGCGTCTCCCCTCCAACCCCGAGGCAACGTTCACGGCCCGCATCAACACTGCCGACCGCCGCGCCACCTCGGCCAACCACTCGGCTACCCACCTGCTGCACCACGCGCTGCGCCAAGTGCTCGGCGAGCATGTCGAGCAGAAAGGTTCTTTCGTCTCGCCCCGCATGTTGCGCTTTGACTTCTCCCACTTCCAGAAAGTGACCCCCGAGCAGTTGCGCAGGGTCGAAAAGCTTGCTAATGAGGCCGTTCGCCGCGCCACGCCGCTTTGCGAGCACCGTCACATGCCTATTGCCGAGGCCCGCGCTATGGGCGCCATGGCCCTGTTTGGCGAGAAATATGGCGACGAAGTGCGCGTCATCAAGTTTGACGACTCGGTTGAACTTTGCGGTGGCACCCACGTGGCCAACACCGGCAACATCGGTATGATTAGAATCGTTTCAGAGAGCAGCATCGCCGCCGGCATCCGCCGCATCGAGGCCATCACCGGCGAGGCCGTTGAAGACGCCATGAACCACACCGCCGACATCCTTCAGGAAATCTCGGCAATGCTCAACAACGCGCCCGACGTCATCGCCGCCCTGCGCAACTCGGTTGCCGAAAACGCCGCCCTCAAGAAACAGGCCGAGGAATATTTCAACGAGCGTTGCAAGACCGTTGCCGAGCAAGCCCTCGCCGACGCCACTACCGTTGCCGACGTCAAGATTGTCACCCTCGGCGGCGTCCGCATCCCCGACCTCGTCAAGAACGTCGCCTTCATGACCCGTAAAGCCTCTCCCGAGGCAACCGCATTTGTCGCCGCCACGGTCGACATGACCGGCAAGCCGCTGCTGACCGTCGCGCTTACCGACGACCTCGTTGCCCGCGGCCTGAATGCCTCGGTTATCGCCCGCACCGCTGCCCGCGAAATCAAGGGCGGTGGCGGCGGCCAGCCCGGTTTCGCCCAGGCCGGCGGCAAGGACAACAGCGGCATCTCCCGCGCCATGGATATCATGCTCGATACCTTCAAAGCCTAACTCATTTACGTTCACTGATATAACTACCGGCAGGCCCTCGAGAGGACCTGCCGGCAGTTTTATATAGAGGTCTTCAACTTTCGCGCAGCGAAGGTTGAATATGATTAGTTATCCTCGGGGCGGAGTTGGCGGACGGTGGCGCCGGCCTGCCAAAGTTCGCTTTCGCGCATCTGACGCAACTCTTCGTTGAGTTTCTCGCGATAGTCAGGACGGGAGTTGGCGTCGATGGTAATCTGGGCCTCGGTGCCGTTCTTGACGCTCTCATAGAGTCGAGCGACGACGGGCTTGATGGCGTCGTGGAACGGGCCCATCCAGTCGAGGGCGCCGCGCTGGGCGGTGGTTGAGCAGTTGGCATACATCCAGTCCATGCCGCGCTCGCTGAACAGGGGCATCAGCGACTGGGTCAACTCCTCGACGGTCTCGTTGAAAGCCTCGGAGGGGGTGTGGCCATTTTCGCGAAGCACTTCATACTGAGCGAGGAACAGGCCCTGGATTGCGCCCATGAGCGAACCGCGTTCGCCGGTCAGGTCGCTGATGGCCTCGCGGGCAAATGTCGTCTCAAAGAGGTAGCCCGAGCCGATGCCGATACCAAACGCGAGAGTGCGCTCGAGAGCGCGGCCGGTGTAGTCTTGCTCGATGGCAAACGACGAGTTGACGCCGCGACCTTCAAGGAACAGGCGGCGGAGCGATGTGCCCGAGCCCTTGGGGGCAACCATGATGACGTCAACGTCGGCAGGAGGCACGACGCCGGTGCGGTCGTTCCAAGTGATGGCAAACCCGTGGCTGAAATAGAGCGCTTTGCCGGCGGTGAGGTGGGGCTTGATTTCGGGCCACACGGCGATAACGGCCGCGTCGCTCAGCAGGCAGGCGATGATGGTGCCTCGCTTGGCAGCCTCCTCGATTGAGAAGAGTGTCTCGCCGGGTATCCAGCCGTCGGCAACAGCCTTGTCGTAGGTTTTGCCGGGGCGCTGGCCGACGATGACGTTGAAGCCGTTGTCGCGCAGGTTAAGACTCTGTCCGGGGCCCTGAACGCCGTAGCCCAGGACGGCGATTGTTTCGTTTTTCAGTATCTCGCGGGCTTTCTCAAGGGGAAATTCCCCGCGAGTGACGACGGTTTCTTCTACGCCGCCAAAGTTAAGTTTAGCCATTGTATATCTGTGGTTTAGAAATTGTTTTCGTAGGGTATTTCGCGGGGCACGAACTCAAGCGACGCCATGCAAAACGGCGCGCCGGCCTCGTCGGTCAGTTCAACCGACGATTTCAGCCCGTCGGTCGCAACGAGCAACCGCGACTCCTGGCCGAAGCGGGCCTCGTGGCTGAAAACGAGGTCGAGCGAGGCGACGCGGTTGGCGTCATAAAAGGCCATGTCCCAATGGTCAACAATGAGGTCGACATAGCGGCACGAGTTGACGTGGCGGTTGAGGTCGATGTCGCTGACGCGGAAGCGGTAGATGTCGACGGGGTCGGTCGGCGCCTTGACGGGGCGCGGTTTCGGCCCGGGCGTGAAGCCGCCGGGGCGGGTGTTGACAACGTCGAGCAATGCCGGGAATGTCGCCTGCAAGTCGACGGGGCGACGTGTCTCGAGATTGATGGCACACCAATAGGTGACGGCCTGCATCATCACGCGGCCGCTCTCGGCATCGCGCATCTCGAAATTGCGTCGTGTCATCAATCGGCCGACATCCTCAACCCATGTCTCGAGAATGTAACTTGAATTGATAACGGGGAGCGACTCGATGCGTGCCGACACGCGCGACAGCACCCACGAGCAGCCTTTTTCTATCAGGCAGGCGTAGCCGAAGCCCGAGCGGTTGGCGTGGCCGGTGGCCGTCTGTATCAATTGGTCAATCAGCGACGCCAGGGGCATCTCGCCCTGACCGTTACACATTCCGGCGGCCTGGAAGTTGGTGACACTGAACTGTTTAATTACACTCATTTATTGATGTTGGTGTTGGTGGTGATGTTGTTGTTGTTGTTGATGTTGTTGTTGTTGATGTTGTTGTTGATGTTGATGATGTTGATGATGTTGATGATGATGTTGATGTCGATTGCAATAACAACAATAACAACAATAACAACACAATAATATCTAATTAGCAGCCTGTCGGGCGGCGGCGCTCCTGCTCGTCGAGGAAGAGCGAGACCTGCTCGGTGGCGTCGCGAGTGACGGCCACACGTCCGCTGCGCATAAACTGGCGGATGTCATAGCGCTTCAGCACTTCAAAAAGCGCCTCGGTCTCGTCGCTGTGGCCGGTCTTTTCGATGACGGTATATTCGCGCGTAATCTCCAGAATGCGGGCATCATAGTGGCGAATGATTTTCTCCAACTTGCCGCCGTCGACAAGGCGCGCTGTCGGCACCTTGTAGAGGGCAATCTCCTGATAGACGATGTCGTCGTCGGTATAGAGGAACGCGCGGAGCACGTCGATGCGCTTCTCAATCTGCTTGATGACCTTTTCCATCGTCGGGCGGTCGCTGTAGCAGGTGACGGTGAACTTGTGGATGCCCGGGATGGAACTGGCGCTACCCGACACGCTTTCAATGTTCAGGCAACGGCGCGTCAGGATGATAGAAATCTGGTTGAGCAGACCAACCTGGTTCTCGCTGTAGACGGTGACGGTGAAAAGTTGCTTATCCATTGAAATCGGGGGTATATCGAAGGTTACGGTTGAGCATTATGTGGTCGACGGCTTTGCCGACGGGGGTCATGGGAAACACCATGTCGGTCTCGTCGATGTTGACGTCGAGGATGTAACTGCCCGGGGCGGCAATCATGCGCTCGATGGCGGCATCGAGTTCGGCACGCGTGGCGACATGTTCGCCGGGGATGTTGTAGGCGGCGGCAAGGGCGATAAAGTCGGGGTTGACGAGTGGCGTGTTGGAGAATCGGCCCTCAAAGAAGAGCTCCTGCCACTGGCGCACGTTGCCAAGGAAATTGTTGTTTAACACGATGATTTTCACGCCGATACCATATTCCATGATTGTCCCGAGTTCCTGTAGTGTCATCTGGAAACCGCCGTCGCCGGTGAAGCAGCAGACGGTCCTCTCGGGAGCGCCGATTTTTGCGCCGATGGCTGCCGGGAGCGAGAAACCCATTGTGCCGAGTCCGCCCGATGTGATAATAGATTTTGGCTCGGTAAACTTGAAATAGCGGGCCGAGAGCATCTGGTTTTGACCGACGTCGCTGACCAGAATGGCGCAATTGCCGGTTGCCTCTGAAACGCGACGGGCAACCTCGCCCATCTTCATCTTTCCGCCACACGCGTCGGGCGCGGGGAATGCCTCGGGCTCGACAACGGCGACGCGCTCAACCTCGGCGTGGCGGTCAAACGACGCAATCCAGTCGCCGTGCTTGGCCTCGCCAACGAGCTTTAGCAGGGCGGCGAGCGCTTGGCGAGCGTCGGCATGGACGTGGACGTTGGCAGTGATGTTCTTGTCAAACTCGGCCGCGTCGATGTCGATATGCACAATCTTGGCGTCGGGCGCATAGAGTTCTGTCACGCCGGTGACGCGGTCGTCAAATCGCATGCCGATAGCCACGATGACGTCGGCGCGGTTGGTATTGTAGTTGGCGCCTACGTTGCCGTGCATGCCGGCCATGCCTTTGAACAGGCGGTGGTCGGTCGGGATAGTCGACAGACCTAACAGGGTGTTAATCACCGGACTATCGGCGCGTTCGGCAAGTTGGAGCAGTTCCTGCTCGGCGTTGGCAATCATGACGCCGTGGCCGGCGATAATCATCGGGCGCTCGGCGCGGTTGATAAGGTCGGCCGCCGCGGCAATCGACGCCGGGTTGACCTCGGGAAGCGGGTTGTAACTGCGGATGAACGAGCAGGGCTTGTAAGCCGGCTCGATAAGCCCTACTTGGGCGTCTTTTGCAAAGTCGAGCACAACCGGACCGGGCCTACCGGTCGACGCGATGTAGAAGGCGCGTGACAGTGCCCACTCTATCTCGTCGGGGCGGCGTATCTGGTAGGCCCACTTTGAGATGGGCTGGGTTATACCGACAACGTCGGTTTCTTGGAACGCGTCGCTGCCAAGGTATTGCACCGCTACCTGGCCGGTGATAATCACCAGCGGGGTGCTGTCGAGCAGCGCGTCGCTTAGGCCGGTAATGATGTTGGTCGCGGCAGGTCCCGATGTAACCACGACAACGCCCGTGCGGCCCGACGCGCGGGCATAGCCCTGGGCGGCGTGGATGGCCCCCTGCTCGTGGCGCGTCAAGATGTGGCGCAACGAGTCGCGGTAACTCCACAGTTTGTCGTAGAACGGCAGGATGGCGCCGCCGGGATAGCCAAATATAGTGTCGACTCCCTCGGCAAGCAATCCTTTTATCATTGCCTCGGCGCCGGTTATTTTATTACTCATTATTTATATATTGTCGTTGGTGTTGTTATTGATGTTGTTGGTGTTATTGGTGTTGTTGGTGTTATTGGTGTTGTTGGTGTTGTTGGTGTTGTTGATGATGTTGATGATGTTGTTGGTGTTGTTGATGTTGGAACAATAAAAACGATAACAACAATAACAACAATAACAACAGATTTTTTTTCAGTTGATTATGCGGATGCCGCCCTTGTCGGCCGAGGCAACTGTCGAGGCGTAGGCGCGCAGGGCGCGGCTGACGTTGCGCTCGCGATGGCGAGGAGTGAAAGCGTCCTTGCCGCGAGCCGTTTCCTCGGCGCGGCGCTCGGCAAGCTGTTCGTCGCTGAGGTCGACCGAGATGTGACGGCGCGGGATGTCGATAGTGATAATGTCGCCGTCGCGCACGAGGCCGATGTTGCCGCCGGCAGCCGCTTCGGGCGAGATGTGCCCTATCGAGAGGCCCGAGGTGCCTCCCGAAAAACGGCCGTCGGTGATTAGCGCACATTCCTTGCCGAGGTGTTTGCTCTTGATGTAACTCGTCGGGTAAAGCATCTCCTGCATGCCGGGGCCGCCCTTGGGTCCCTCGTGGGTGATGACAACGACGTCGCCGGCCTTGACCTTGTCGGTCAAAATAGCCTCAACTGCCTGGTCCTGGGACTCATAGACCTTGGCCGGACCGCTGAAACACAATATCGAGGGGTCGACGCCGGCAGTCTTGACCACACAGCCGTCGAGGGCGATATTACCGTGGAGCACAGCCAATCCGCCGTCCGGACTGTAGGCGTGGGCCACGTCGCGGATGCAGCCGGCCTCGCGGTCGGTGTCGAGCGTGGGATAAGTGCTGTCTTGCGAGCCGAGCACGGTTGTGGGGCGATTGCCGGGTGCCGAGTGCCAGATGGTGTCGGCCTCGGTGGTATATTCCTTGCCGCCGATGGCATAGCGCTCGATGGCCTCGCCGAGCGAGAGCGTGTCAACGCGCTTGACGCTCGTGTCGACCAGGCCGGCATCGGCAAGTTGTTTCATGATTGTCAGGATACCGCCGGCGCGGTTGACATCCTGAATATGGTAGGCAGAGTTTGGCGCGACCTTGCAGAGCACCGGCGTGGCGAGCGAGAGACGGTCAATGTCGTCGATGGTGAAATCAACGCCGGCCTCGGCCGCGATGGCAAGCAGATGGAGCACGGTGTTGGTCGACCCGCCCATCGCTATATCGAGAGTCATCGCGTTGAGCATCGCCTGACGCGTGGCTATCGACCGAGGCAACACCGACTCGTCGCCGTCGCGATAATAGGCCATCGCGTTTTCAACAAGTTGACGGGCCGAGCGGCGGAAGAGTTCGCGGCGGTTGGCGTGGGTGGCCACGAGTGTGCCGTTGCCGGGCAATGCCAGGCCGATAGCCTCGTTGAGCGAGTTCATTGAGTTGGCGGTAAACATGCCCGAGCAGGAGCCGCACGTCGGACAGCCGACGCGCTCGATGCGGTCTATGTCGGCATCCGGGACCGTCGGGTCGGCGCTCTCGACCATGATGTCGACCAAGTCGAGATTGCGCTTGCCGTCGATGCCTGCCTCCATCGGGCCGCCCGACACAAAAACCGTCGGAATATTGAGGCGCATCGCCGCCAAGAGCATGCCCGGAGTGACCTTGTCACAGTTGGAGATGCAAATCATCGCGTCGGCACAGTGGGCGTTGACCATATACTCGACCGAGTCGGCAATCAAGTCGCGCGACGGCAGCGAGTAGAGCATGCCGTCGTGGCCCATCGCGATGCCGTCGTCAATGGCTATCGTGTTAAACTCGGCCGCATAAAAGCCCGCCTTCTCAATCTCGGCCTTGAGTTCCTGGCCAATCTCGTGAAGGTGGGTGTGTCCCGGCACAAACTGAGTGAATGAATTTACAATGGCGATAATCGGCTTGCCAAACTGCTCCTCTTTCATGCCGTTGGCACGCCACAGCGCACGGGCACCGGCCATGCGGCGCCCCCGCGTCGACATATCGCTGCGCAAGGGTATCTTGTAACCTTTTTCTTGTTGCATTGTCCTATTGAAAACCGTTTTGCGCAAAATTACTCACAACCGCCCTAACACACAAATAATTGCACAATAAACCACCCCGTGTGCAATCCCCGCTCCCATCATTTGGGAATGTGTGGGAATAGTGGGAACGGTGGGAAGCTCCTCGCCAATATGGCTGCTGCCTTTATCGTGACGAGGAGTTCCAGCACCTCGTCACAAGCACTTATTATAAATATTCTAATATAGTGTATTGAGATGGTTTAAAAACAAAAGCGAGCTACCATTGGTAACTCGCGTATTAACGATAGGTTGGGAGCTTTTATCTTCTTCTAGGAACAACCGATCTTGAAGATGATTTGTACATAGACCCTTCTAACGTGACATTATAAACGTAGCCATCAGAATTACGATAATAAATGGTCCCACTAAGTTTCTTCATTCCATAACTCATAGGTAACTCGATAGAAAACTCAGCTTCGGTGTTACCGCTTGCAGAACTAATCGTTCGGCCGAGATAGAAAGTACCACCCCGTGAAATATTTGCACCCGGAGCATGATACACAACCTTGTTGTATCTATCGGCATAGAAATCTAATGTTTCGCCTCTACTATTTGTAAGAGTGATATCTTGAAGATTGGGATATGCGGCATTGGCCACCACATAAACAATCATTGCAAGAAAAAATGAAAATAATTTCTTCATGTTAGTGTAAAAATAATAATTAAAACATGATTGTCCCAAAAATATATAAGTTAAGGCACAAAAAAAGCGCGGACAAACTCGAGTTTCTGTATCTGAGGTCTTCGACTACCTACCTTCCAGCAAACGAGTAAAGCCCACGCCTATGGCGTGAGCATTTTCGCTTTACTCCTGGAAGGTTTGAAATTGTCGAAGTTTCAGATACCAGATTCAGCAAAAACGCTTTTTCCTATTTCTATGGTGCTTAACAGAATTTATCTATCTATTTCATAGGCAATTCGGTTTTAATTGGGTTTTGTTTATTGCTTGCAAAAGTAGCAAATTATTTCTATATTCCAAAAGATACAATAAAATATTTGGGGTCTTACACGAAATTGGCGGCATTGTGATGGGGACCGGCGAGAAAAATACCACCCCGTGTGCAATCCCCGCTCCCATCATTTGGGAATGTGTGGGAATAGTGGGAACGGTGGGAAGCTCCTCGCCACGAGCAATGTTCAACATCAACAGTAGTATTTGTCGATAATTGAAAAATATATTATCTTTGCAACATAATAATTCAATTTTCACATCGCGAGAGTTGAAGTTTAAAAGAATCAAAAATTATGAACACGACCGTAAAATTGCACTCTCTCGGCGCCCGCGACTATCGCACCTACATCTTCTCGGCGCTTTTTGTCTTGGGTAACATCATCTTGCCCCAAATCTGTCACCTCGCGCCCAATGGCGGCCACATTTTCCTGCCGATATATTTCTTTACACTGATTGCGGCCTATAAATATGGCTGGCAAGTGGGATTGCTGACGGCCATTGCGTCGCCGCTTGTCAATCACTTTCTTTTCGGGATGCCGCCGACGGCTGTTCTACCCTCTATTTTGATAAAATCGACGTTGCTTGCCGGCGGAGCCGCATACGCCGCCCACCGTTTCCGCTCGGTTAGTCTTCTGTTGCTTCTTGCGGTCGTCCTTTTCTATCAAGTGGCCGGTTCGCTGATTGAGGGAGCCCTCCACGGCTCGCTCGCGGCCGGCCTTGTGGATTTCCGTCTCGGACTACCCGGCATGGCCATCCAGGTCATCGGCGGTTATCTGACCCTCCGCTATATATTAAATAAGTAAAATAATTTGTACGCATAGGCAAGACCTCGGAGCTTTCCTAAGAGTCGGAGGTCTTGCCTATTATACTTGTTTTGCAGATATAGGGTTTTAGCGGTTGTCCGATATTTGCCGATGGCAAACTTGCCGGCATCCTGCACGGAAGCGGCGATGAGGGCCGCACTTGCTTCTTCCTTACCGCTGAAGCAAAAAACATCTATAATATTTTTAACTTTAGCGTGTTAAACTCTTGCACACACTAATTTTTATCTTTGCGGCAGCAAATAATCAAATATTTTGACTATCTTTGTTGCCAATTATGCGCTCGTCGCTGACAAAGACCGCTCAATGTAAGTAATAAATTTATAATATATAACGGAACTTCCGTGTAGCCGCACAAAGGTT
>JAFLTK010000032.1 GCA_022511505.1 Muribaculaceae bacterium | reverse complement strand
GGAGCGATGAATATTTCAATAACCGCGTACAAGCGCGAAGCGCGCAGTGCGCGGAGAGACTCCCCCACCGAGAATCGTCCTGGAGGGACGAGATTTCTCCCCAAGAAGCGGTTGCTATCGCGTGAAATATTGTCCCTCCAGGACAATTCCCCGTGGGTAGCGCCTACCCCGCACAACTCGCTTCGCTCGTATGTACGGGGTTAATGAAAGAGGTGCCGTTCCACGGCACCGGCTAAGTTTCAATGAGTTACCACAGCACGAGATTAAAAGTAATAGGTCAGACCGAGGAGGAGGCGATTTTCGCGGAAGCGCATTGTGGTGCGACCGGTTAGGTCAGAGGGTTTAATTAAGTTGGTCATGCCAAGGTCAGCCTCGAGCGAGATAGCGAAATTGTCAACGGGAAAACCAAGGCCTATCTTCCACGAGCAGTCAAAGCGACGGAAGGTGTCCCAACTGAGAAGGTCCTCATTTTCTTCTTTTAACGCTTCATCCTTAATGCCGACGCCACCGCCAAGGGCATAGCGCACCTGCGGTCCGGTAAAGAGGTTCATCGAGAACGTGTCGCCAATGTGAAATGTGTAGCCGACGACGATGGGAACCTGGATGCCATATTTTGACAGACTCGGGTTTTCCTCGAGGTTGTCAAAGTACCCGAGGCTTAGGTCATAGTTGTAGCGAGAATAGAAAAACGATACACCGGGCTCGAGGTAGAAGTTACTGTCGAGATAGATATTGGAAACAACACCTGCCGTGAAGCCTGCACCTGGGTTGAACATCTTGACACTGTTGTTGTCGCCACGCCATTTGCCGGGCAACTCAACGTTGCCGGTGACCTTGACACCCCAAAGAACGGGATTGTCGGCAGCACGGCTTATATTACTGATTGTCAATACCAAGGCGCAGATTATAACCACTATTGCTTTTTGTTTCATGACCGGGGTGTTTTAACTGATATGTTATAATAACGAGCATGGAGAGATGGTTATTGCATGAAATCGAAAAAGGGCGAGATGGATTACCACCTCGCCCTTTTAAACCGGTATCAAATGCCCTGTTAGGGAATGTAGACCTTGGTGACGGTGTCGCCGACGCGACGGATGAATATACCGTGCTCGGGGTTGACGACTCGAACGCCTTGCAGGTTGTAGAAGATGCTTTCGCCGTCAAGCAAATCGTTGTCAACGCTGACATCCTCGACGCCTGTTGCACGGAAAAGGTCATTGTAGGCCTTGTTCAGGCGGTCATAGTAGTCTTGGAGTTCTTCTTGGGTTGTCGAGGGAGATGCCTGGGCGGCTTTAGCCTCTTCAGTCAGATAATATAACTCCTTGAGTTGCTCGGGTTTAATCCATCCTTGATAGATGGAGTTAAGTGTAACATTAACCTCGCCGGTGCGGTTCATAATTTGCGCGTCGCCAATTCCAAAGAATGGATGATTGGATACCGAGCCGCCTGATTTATCTACCATAAAGCGAATATACTTAGTCCCGACGGGAACAAGCAATTCATCGGTTGTAAACTCTTCGGGCGGAGTAGATACTTTTAAGCCGGTTTTGGTATATACGGTATTCCATGAAACTTTGTCGGGAGAAACTTCAATTCTGTAGGACTGAATGTTTCGAGCACCGTCTCCAACTTTAGAAGTTGTCCAGTAGGTGAAAGTAACATAACGGAAAGTCATGTCGCCGGGAGCGCGGAAGCGTATATAGTGATTCAGATTATCCTCTGAATTATTACTGTAAGTGCTATGGAAGTAGGTATCGGGGTTATGGTCGAGGATGCAATCCCAGTTGACAAATCCGTCGGGCCAGCCACCTTTAAAAATGGCGTTGCTGTAAATGAGTCCCTCCGGGTCGTTGGTCAGTCCTTTGGGATAGGTGACCTCGGTAGCCGGGTAGGGAGTGATTTTACCTGCGCCGTTGACCAGGCTCTCAGAGTCGTCGATGCGACCGAGCAGGTCTTCGCGCAATTTTATATAATCCTTGCTGTGGACGCGGGTAATATACCACTTTGAGGCCTCGGCATTTGTAATATAGGGGATTATCACTGTGTTTCCGGAGAGGTGTATTGTTTTATTTTCTTTTCCTTCGGGATAGAGATAAAACACACCGACGAGACCCGGAACGGGAGCAATCGTATAATTCTGACCGTTGTCAGTCAAAGGGACATTGCTGTCGGCGGTGCCGATATACTTATCTTTCTCATAGTTGCGCAGTTTATAGGCATTGTTGCCGCTCTGCGCTTCAAGAATCCATTGGTTGACCCATGCCTGGTCTCCGGTATCGCTATTGGCACCCGGGATTAGGTGGGTATCGTCGGCAGTCATCAGAGAAGAACTGAACCAACGGTTATAAATGCGATAGGAAGCACCGTCTTCAATACCGATGACGAGGTCGGTGCGGTTGGCGGTAGCAGTATAGACGGTGGTCTGGTGGGAATATTCTTCGCGCAGTTGGGCGCTGGAGCTTGACGTGGAGTCAATCAAGTCTTGAACCTCGCCGCGCAGATGCTCGATGTCGTCGGCAGCATCGGGGCGAAGGAAACCGACGCGGTTGCCGGTCTCGTCGATGTTGGCAAGCATCGCGTCATAGTTGTCCACAATGCCGGCAAGCATTTTCTTATATTCGGCGGCTACACCGGTCTCCGTAGAGTCGGCATCGGCAACCTTTGTGATGTACCACTGGGTGGGGTTGGAGGTCGTGTCCCAACCTACCACGTTACCGCCTCCGTCAACATGGATTCCGTCGCTGGTTTTATTATCGGCGGCAAAGGAGAACACTCCGACTTTTTCAATACCGTTGCGGTAAGAGATGAGCGTGAACGACTGTTCGTTAGAGCCCACCGGGACATTGCTTGAGCGGGCCGGCTTGTTGATGTATTGTGCCGTGAGTGCATTGGAAATGTAGAACTCGCGGTCGGCGGCGGCAGGCGTGAAAATCCACAGTTGCTGGAACGAGGCGGGCTCGTCAAACTTGTTGCTTACCACCGGCGCTGTCGCGCGGGCAAAGTTGGTATCCAAGATGCGCTCATAACTGTAGTTGGAAAGCAGATAGGAGGCGCCGGGTTCAATCTTGATGCGACCATCCTCGCTGTCGAGCAGGTCGCGATACATGCTGTCATATTCTTTATATGTATCAGTCAACAGCTTGCCGTCGTTCTCGACGCGGTCGATGATTGCCTTGACCTCGGCGGTCTTAGTCTTAAGCGCTTCAACAGCCTCGGCAGTGAAGAAACCTACACGCTTGCCGGCCGGGTCGGTCTGGTTGGCAAAGAGGTCTTCACATTTTTTAGCAAGGTCGGCGAGCATATCGCGCTTGACCGCGGGAGTTCCGTCGAGAACGGGGTTAAGGACGTCGACGGTAGTCTGATCTTTGTCAGAACCGACTACATAGAGATGTGCCTCGCCGTTCATCAGCGCGTCGGCAACTTCTTTAGAGACGGTGAACGAGTGGGAATTGGAGAAGCCGAGCAGGTTGCCCTCTTCGTCAAAAATCACATAGCCAACGCCGTCAACCTCGCCGGGAGTGATGTTAACGGTGGTGCCGTCGACGCTATAAGAGAAGTCGCCGGTAGGCACTTTGCCGTCGCCCTCAAAGTCACTGAATCCGCCGACATCACCATACTGGGCACCGCGACCAACTCGGTCGTCAATGCTGATGATGGCATTGTTGACGGGGAAGTCAAACGAGGCAACTTCTTCTTTCCATTCTTTAATATCTTCTTCGGTCAAGACCATGTTGTAGTCATCATAGTCACCGACATAGACATTATCCATCGGCTTGAAGAAACACCATGACTCGAAGAAATTGGTCAAGTCTTCGCCGGCTGCGATACAACACATTTTGGCTAAATGCAACAGGTCGTCCTTTACATAGTGGAACTTGTCCTTGCCTACTGTTTTCTTGATGGGATAACGGCGCAACAGTTCAAAAAGACGCGGATAGAACTTGGTGTTGTGCTTGGTGCCGTGATAGTAACACCACAATTGCCAAAGGGCAAGCATCGTGTTGCCGCCGTCATGGCGGATATAGGGCAAACCCTCATAAAACGTCGAGAGATGTCCCTTTTGAAGGTCGTTTCGCGAGCCGTGATAGTCGTCGCTGTAGTAGGTGGCGACGTTGGAGAAGATATTGTTTGAAAACTCGGTTGCACCGGCAATATTGATTACCTCCTGGTTCATGTGGCCATACTCGTGGGCCGGACCCCAGAGGCCGTCGTCGTGGAACTCGGTCAGAACGTAACCAATCTGCTGGACGTTGTAGGCGGTACGATAATATGTCGCGTTCATATACAGGTCGCCCTGCATCGATATTGCAAGCATGCGGTTGTTGAAATAATCGCTGTAGTGGAAACCGGGGTCGGCCAGATATGTTTTACCGCCGGGAGTCGTGTAACTATATCCCTCGTTGACAATCGTTGAATACAGCCCGCGGTTAAACGGCAGTGCAATATCCTCGTCGCTCTGGATACCCATAAGTATACGTTCGCTCAGACACATCTTGTCCCAGTCCTGAACAATTTCAACGGGATTGTATTTGTATTTGTTCGGGTTCTTAGTTTGGTCAAGAACAGACCTTACGCCCCAACCAATCTCATTGGGGGTATCGGGTTTCTTGGGGGTGTCATTCAGATGGAAATGGATGATGACATATTTGCCGATGAGGTCATACATCGTGTGGGTTGCGCGGGCAACAGTATATTTGTAGTCATCCCATGTGTCGGCCTTGTAAAGTTCATCCTCGGCAATGCTGAAGAAGCCGTTGAGGCGACCGCCCTCGATGTGAATTTTCATCGGCTTGTAATCGGTCACTTTGCGAACAGGCTTGCCATCCGAAACGGTGTTAACCACATAATATACAAAGAAATGGCTGTTGTCGCCATAGCAGAGGACGATGTTCAGGCCCTGATGCAGTTTCACTCCGGGGGTCGTGGCATTGTTCATCTCACTGCCGGTGACCGAACCCAAATAGAGGGTTGTTCCTTCGGGAATTTCATCGTTGACCATGACATAGACAAAATCGCCCGCATCGGCCAGAATACCGGTCGGGTTGTTCATGTTGGTATAAGGCTGTACATGCGCCAGACCGGCACCGCCGGCACCGTTAGAAAACGGCTCATACAACTGAACACGATATTTCAGCGCGTGCTCGCTGTCCCAGTCCTTTACGGTAGCCTTGGGGTTGGTTTCGTCCCACTTGCCGGTCTTGACCTTGTTTACCATTGTCTGCAAGGCGGCAGGCAAGGCGTTGAAGTGGGTCGAGAAATCAGCGTCGCTCAGACTGTTAAGTTTGGTGCACGCTTTGTCTTCAAACAGCGCGTTGAGGTGTTCCTGAATGGAAGTCTCGCTGCCGAGGATGTCGCTCTGCGAGTCGAGTCGCTTGAGCATCGCATCAATATCTTCTTTGCTCATCGGCACCTCCTCAAAACGCCAGTGGGAAGCGGTTGTGCCCGAGTTTCCGGCCCAGCACACGACATCGTAGTCTCCTTGCATGTGGGCGAACGAATGGGAATCAAGCGAAGCCGATTTAAGCGAAACGGGACGAATGATATAATAGTCATTGACCGCTTCAACCGACATCAGCATACTCGCATCATCCGGTATCTTGGTCGACACAACCGGCCACGCGTTATAGTCGGCCTTAGGGCTTTTCAGATAGCCGCCCGAAGCCGCGCTGCGCATGTAGAAGCCCGTTTTACCTTCATTTGCGGTTAAATACCACTGCTGGGACGTGTTGTTGGCATCGTAGGTCGCTCCGTGTGCACTGGCTCCCGACGAGTTGATTGAAATCGCCTGATTGGGATAGGCCATGTTCACAATACGGTAAACCTTGCCGGACTCCACGCCTGCCGCCCAGACAACTCCTGTTGCCAGAACAATCATTAGGGTCGTTAGAATACCTTTAAGTTTCATTGTGATATGATTAATTAAATAGTTTTGTTAGGGTATTAGGGTTTTAAGACGCAAAGTTACGAAAAAATTCCATACTCCACAAGAAAACCACACTTTCCACCAGGGCAACCGCATCAAAATTTACCGCACTCGCAAAAATCGCGTCAGGGCAGCGCTTCCCGCCATTGATTTTTGTCGGCCATTGGCGAGTGTGTGTCCGAAAGGCAAAATCGCGGAACGTTGATGACACGTTTCCCCGGCGGCTTGTCTCCGGGTGTGTTGAATCGGTGGAGTTGCATGTCGCTCCCTCTGGGGCATTATTCTGACCGCATTTTGTTAAATATTCTTAAATATTACACTCTCATTCGCTTTATATATACAATAAAATAGTAATAGTTTTGCCGTTCGGCCAAAAATGATTACTTTTGTAACGTTCTAAAAGTCACCGGAGGGGGCCGCAAGCGCTTCCTCTTTTCATTTAAATAAAGATGATAGACAAGAAATTAATCACCGCAGCCACTGAGGAAGCCATCGCCGGAACCGACATATTCATTGTCGACGTTACCGTCAGCGCCTCCAACGACATTGTCGTCACTCTCGACAGCCCCTCCAATCTCGACATCGACACCTGTGTCGACATTTCGCGCAAGATTGAGGCCGGTCTCGACCGCGATGCCGAGGACTACTCGCTTGAGGTTGGCACTGCCGGACTGACCGCCCCGTTCCGCGTCAAAGGCCAGTGGCTCAAGAATATAGGCAACGAAATCGAGGTATTGACTCGCGATGGCCGCAAACTGAAAGGCAACCTGGTCGAAGTCACCGACGATGACCGCTTCACCATCGAAGTCCCCGTCAAGGTAAAGAAAGAGGGCGCCAAGCGGCCCGTCATCGAGATGCAACCTTCAACGATGGCTATTGCCGACGTCAAAACCGCCTGCTATCTGATTAATTTCAAATAACCGACGCCACGCGCCGCCTCAACTTCAACCATGTCAATGATTTACTGTTGTTTCAACAACAACAATAACAACACCAACAACAATAAAATCATCGACAACATCAACAACACTGAATTAAAATAGTTTCAAACCCCTATACCAATACCCCAACCCACCCTTATGGCCCGTAAAGAGGAAGCTCCCAACATGGTGGAGCGTTTTGCAGAATTTAAGGAACTTAAAAATATAGATAAGTCGACAATGGTCAGCGTCCTTGAGGAGTCGTTCCGCAAGGTTCTCAGCAACATGTTTGGAACCGACGAGAACCTCGACGTCATCATGAACCCCGACAAGGGCGACGTCCAGATTTTCCAGAACCTCGAGGTTGTCCCCGACGGCAAAGTAACCAACCCCAACTTGCAGATTTCGCTCAGCGACGCCCGCCTCGACAATGACCCCGACGCCGAGGTTGGCGAAGAGCACACCAAGGAAATCTTCTTTGCCGACTTTGGTCGACGCGCCATCCTTAACTTGCGCCAGACCCTCCAGAGCAAAATCCTTGATCTCCAGAAAGAAGCCATTTATGCCAAGTTCAAGGAACTCGAAGGTCAGTTGGTAACCGGCGAAGTGTACCAGACATGGTCTCGCGAAACCCTTCTGCTCGACGACGACAAGAACGAACTCCTCCTCCCCAAGAGCGAGTCAATCCCCGGCGACTATTTCCGCAAGGGCGAGACCGTTCGCGCCGTCATCTCGACCGTCGACAACAAAAACAACAACCCCAAGATTACCGTATCGCGCACCAGCGACGCCTTCCTTCGCCGCCTCTTTGAGCAGGAAGTCCCTGAAATCTCTGAGGGCCTTATCAACATCCGCGCCGTTGCCCGCATCCCGGGCGAGCGCGCCAAGATTGCCGTCGAGGCCTACGATGACCGCATCGACCCCGTCGGCGCATGTGTAGGTGTAAAGGGCTCGCGCATTCACGGCATCGTTCGCGAACTGCGCAACGAGAATATCGACGTTATCAACTACACCGCCAACCCCGAACTGTTTATCCAGCGCGCCCTCAGCCCGGCCCGCATCCAGAATATCCGCATCGACTCAGAGGCTATGAAAGCCGAGGTGTTCTTGCGTCCCGAGGAGGTATCGCTCGCTATCGGTAAGGGCGGCCTTAACATCAAACTTGCCAGCCGACTGACCGGCTACACCATCGACGTCTACCGCGACACCGACGAGTCATTTGAGGAAGACATCTACCTCGACGAATTCAGCGACGAGATCGACGCCTGGGTTATCGAGGCGCTCAAGAATATCGGTTGCGTTACCGCCCGCGACGTCCTTAAGATGCCGCGCCAGGAAATCATCGACCGCGCCGACCTCGAAGAGGGCACTGTTGACGACGTTATCAGCATCCTCCGCGCCGAGTTTGAAGAGGACGCCAAGCCCGCCGAACAGGCCGAAGAACCCGAGCAAACAGCCGCCGAGCCCGAAGCCGCCGAGTAAACCGCTATCGGCCCACACCACATTCAATCAAAATTTTGTTTTACCACCTTTAACGATATATGGCGAGAACGAAAATCAGTAAAGTTGCTAAAGACATCAATGTCAGCATCTCCACTTTGGTCGACTACCTGCGTTCCAAAGGGATAGACATTGATGACAACCCCAACACCCGCATTGAAGACGATGCCTACAACATGCTCGTCAAAGAATTTAAACCCGAACTGCTCAACCGACAGCCCGCTCAGCCCGCTGAGCCCAAGTCGGCCGAGAAACCCGCTGCACCCGCCAAGGCTGAACAAGCGGTTGAGAACATCACTGTGACGTCATCCTCGCCGCGCATCGTGGGACACATCGAGTTAGACCGCCACGGCAATCCCATTGTCAAGAAAGCGGCCGAGCCCGCCAAGCCCGAGGCCAAGCCGGCTGAAAAACCGGTTGAGAAACCTGCCGAAAAGCCGGTCGAGGAGGCCGCCACGCCTGCTCCCGCCAAGGTTGAGGTCAAAGCCGAAGTAAAACCCGAGCCCAAGCCCGAAGCCAAACCCGCCGAGAAGCCCGCTCCCAAGCCCGAGGCTAAACCCGCCGAAAAGCCGGCGCCCAAGCCCGAGGCCAAGTCCGCCGAAAAGCCCGCTCCCAAACCCGAGGCCAAGTCCGCCGAAAAGCCGGCTCCCAAGCCTGAGGTCAAGGCCGCCGAGAAACCGGCACCCAATCCCGAGGCTAAGGTCCCCGAGAAACCCGCGACCGAAACCAAGGAGGCAAAACCCGAAGCCGAGGTGTTCACCCTCAGCCGTCCCGATAATGCCCCGGCGCTCAAAATCGTCGGCACTATCGACCTCAACGCCATCAACCAGTCGACCCGCCCCAAAAAGAAATCCAAGGAGGAGAAACGCAACGAGCGCCTCGCCAAGGAACACGGCGGCAGCGGCGGTAACGGCGGCAACGGCGAGCGCAAAAAACGCAAGCGCATCAACAAGGAAAAGGTTGACATCGAGAAGACTGTCGGGCAAAACGCACCTTCGAAAAACGACCGTCGCGACGGTGGCAACGGCGGTGGCAACAATAGTGGCGGCAACAGCCGTCGCGACCGCGACAAAGGCAAAGGCGACCGCAATCGCCGTCCCGCCCACGTAGAAGTCAACGACGAGGACGTTCAGAAGCAGGTTAAGGAAACCCTCGCCCGCCTGACCCAGAAAGACAAGACGCTCAAGAAGGGTGCAAAGTGGCGCAAGGAGAAACGCGAGGCGTTCCAGAGCCGCGAGCGCGAAGCCGCCCAGCAGGAGGCCGAAGAAAGCAAGACGCTGAAACTGACCGAGTTTGTAACGGCCAACGACCTCGCCTCGATGATGAACATACCCATCAACAACGTCATCGCAACATGTATGAACCTCGGCGTCATGGTTTCTATCAACCAGCGCCTCGATGCCGAGACCATTAATATTGTGGCCGACGAGTTTGGCTATAAAACCGAGTATGTATCGGCCGAAGTGGTCGAGGCAATCGCCTCTGAGGAGGACAACGAGGAAGACCTCGAGACCCGTCCGCCGATTGTAACCGTCATGGGTCACGTTGACCACGGTAAAACGTCGTTGCTCGACTATATCCGCAACGCCAACGTTATCGCCGGCGAGGCAGGCGGCATCACCCAGCACATCGGTGCCTATAACGTCAAACTGGCCGACGGTCGCCACATCACATTCCTCGACACCCCCGGTCACGAGGCTTTCACCGCCATGCGCGCCCGCGGTGCCAAGGTTACCGACCTCTGTATCATCATCGTCGCCGCCGACGACAACGTCATGCCCCAGACAATCGAGGCAATCAACCATGCCTCGGCAGCCGGCGTCCCCATGGTCTTTGCTATCAACAAGATAGACAAACCCGCCGCCAACCCCGAGAAAATCAAGGAGGAACTCGCCAACATGAACTACCTCGTTGAAGACTGGGGCGGCAAATACCAGTCACAGGACATCTCGGCCAAGAAAGGTATCGG
>JAFLTK010000031.1 GCA_022511505.1 Muribaculaceae bacterium | reverse complement strand
GGCGTGAAAATGAGGAAAACCTCGAGTGGATACTCCAAAACTTTGATGCTGACCCAATTGCAATCGACATTGCCGAATTTCCAGAGATTACCCGAGGTCATGACATTTCGGCTCCTTGCTACCGTTTCCTACCCGGCAAGACACGCGGCGAGGGGCTTTTTCTTGCGTTGATAAGACGACGCGGCGAGCACGTGGCGACCGTCGAAACCGCGCGCGGCGGCAAGAAAGCAAAATCTGCAAAAAAACCTGCTGTCGACACTACAGGGGTAGCCCCTTGGCTCGACCCCGAGGCGATGGCCGGCCGCATCGTTGAACACGACAGCGCACGAGACGCAATCCTCGTCACCACGCCACGCATGAAAGCGCTTGCCGAGCGGATTTCTCGCGCAGGCTCGAAAATCATTGGCCAAGGTGTTGACGTAGCAACCGTCAAAGGACGCGACCTCATTCCAACTCAAGCGCTGGCGCTGTCGTCACTTCTGAATCGCGCCACATTCCCAACCGTGGAGGTAAGCACCGACACTGCCATCGATTACCTGATGAGAAACGTCATCACGCTCCCCTCCTCTACCCCGCGCGGTTATGTCCTCCTGACCCACGACGGCCGTCCGCTCGGCTTTGTCAAAAACCTCGGCAACCGAGCCAACAATCTCTATCCGGCCCCGTGGCGCATCCTTCACCGATAACCTATTTCAAAAACTAAAAATATAAAACCATGTCAAAATTCACTCCCGAAACCGCAAAAGCGTGGGTTGAATCACGCGAGTGGGCCAACGGCTGGCAATGCGTAGCCGACCCTTCAATCGATGCTGTAGAGTTTGCTACTCAGTATGCAAAAAATAAAGAAATCTGGGACAAACTGTTCAAATTTCTGGCCAACACCGACCCCAAGACTCTCGAAAAAGGCAAAATCGTTCTTGAAGAAGGTCGTCTTTGGATTAACGTCCTCGAATACACCCCCAAGAGCGCCGAAGATACCAAGATCGAGGCCCACAAATATTTCATCGACCTTCAATATACTTTTGAGGGCAACGAACTGATGGGCGTAGCCGGCAACGTGACCCCCATCAACGACTATGACCCCGTCAAGGACCGCACCAACTACAAGACCGACGAGGAAATCGTCTATTCTCCCGCCGACCCCGGCCGTTTCTTCCTCTATTTCCCCAAAGACATGCATCAACCCTCGGTTCGCTCTATCGACGAGCCCGGCGTGTCCCGCAAACTTGTCGGCAAAATCGAATACATCGCCGACTAATCCCTCCTCCCTATGAAACTATTTCAGCAGTCGCGTCCCCTCCGGTCGCGACTTGCTTTTTATTCGCTCCCGATAATTCCGATATTCCGATACCTCAAGCGTGGACAATGTAAACCGCGTGAGCGGTCGCGACGAGGAGGTCCACCTCCTCGATTTCCCTCTAAAACGGCAAAAACGTTGTGACTTATGTTTCTTTCGCCTGCGGCGCGATTCTGCTCCGATAACTCCAATTATTCCGATAAATCCGAAATGTTTAGATGAAGATGGCCGAGAGGCGGTGCTCGAGTTCGGTGGACGTGAGGCGGGTGGAGAGACTGCCGCGATGGGCAACGGAGATGTTGCCGGTCTCCTCAGAGACGACAATGGCAAAGGCATCGGTGGCCTGAGAAATGCCGAGGGCTGAACGGTGACGCAAGCCGAGCGAGCGCGGGATGGTGGAGTCGTGGCTGACGGGGAGGATGCAACCTGCCGACTTGATGCGGTCCTTGGCGATAATCATCGCGCCATCGTGAAGCGGCGAATTCTTGAAGAAGATATTTTCGATTAATCGCGAGTTGATCAGCGCATCAATCATGTCGCCGGATTTCTCGTAACTATCAAGCGGAACCGACTGCTGGATGACAATCAAGGCTCCTGTCTTGGACTTGGACATGTTCATGCAAGCATAGACAATAGGAAGGACATACTGTTGCATGCGCTCCTTGGTATCGCCCTTGTCCTTGTGGCGAAATAAATCATGAAAGATTCTGACCACCAGCCATTTATTGCGGTCTCCGAGCTCTACGAGGAAGCGTTTTATCTGGTCTTGGAACAAGATAACGAGGATGAGCAAACCAATAGACATGAACTTATCGAGCACTGTTCCAATAAGTTTCATCTCCAGAATCTGGCTCGCAAACACCCACACGACGATAAACGCCAACACGCCAAAAAAGACGTTCAGCGTGCCCGACTCTTTCATTATCTTATACAGATAATAAAGCAACAGGCCCATGATGGCTATATCGAGAACGTCGCGAAAATCGAAAGACAACAGCATTACAATGGCATTTAAAAGGTTGGATTAAAGACAGTTGAGCCGCGTGATGGCAGTTGGGAAACAATGGTTACAGTCTCTCGCGCCTCTTTTGGGTCGTGGACGCGCAGGAAGGCGGCGCCGCGCTCCAAGGCGATTGTGTTGACAACGGTGGTGGCGTTAAGCGCCTCGGCTGCCGTGACAGCGAGCGGACCGGTCAGCATAGACTTGCGCGACGCACCAATCAACACCGGGCAGTCGAGCATATCGGCAATCACCCCGGTCGCATCGAGAAGCCGGTAACACTGGGCGGTAGTTTTTGCGAAACCGAGCCCGGGGTCAACGATGATATCGCAAACGCCCATAAGCCGCAACTGCTCGATCTTTCTTGACAAATCAGTGATGACATCGGCAACCACATCGTCATAGTCGGTCAGCGACTGCATGGTGGCAGGCGTTCCCCGAGAGTGGGTCAAAATGTAGGGTACCCGTAACGAAGCAACGGCCTCAAACATTCGGTCGTCGAGGTCACCGCCCGACACGTCGTTGACAATATCGGCGCCGACAGCAATAGCGCTTGCGGCAACTGACGCACGGAACGTGTCGACCGACACTGGAATCGCGGGCAAGACGCTGCGAATAGCCTTCACTGCCATAACCACACGCTCTTTCTCCGTTTCCTCGGCAACAACCTCGGCACCGGGACGCGTAGAGCATGCGCCGACGTCGAGCATGTCGGCACCGTCGGCCACAAGTTTAATGGCACGCCGCGCAATAGCCTCCGGGTCAACGACGCGCGACTCGGCATGAAACGAATCATCGGTGACATTGACAATAGCCATCACTTGCGGGCGACCGATTTCCCATAGACGGCCGCCTAGATTGAGTGTGAACGGTTGAAAGTGCTTCATCAGTCGCGAAATTACAACAAAAAAGCGTCTTGGGCAAAATTTCTCATGGTTTGTTGACAGGCTCGTCAAGGAAATTTCTTTCTTGACGCGGTTGCGGCTGTGGTTTAGACTTTTTCTCGGTCTTTGACGCGGACTTTTTGCGCTGTTTACGGCCTGACTTTCGCGCGATGCTATCGGCAGGCGCCGGGTTAGCTACAACGATAGCAGTATCAGCAGGGGTGCGTTCGGGCAGAGAGGGTCTCACGGCTCGACGTTGACCCAGAACCATCAAAGCGGCAATCACGGCAAGCAAGACGAGCAATATAATCAGCCCACGCGTTTCGCGAGGTGTGAATCCCTGACTCATAGTTACATAAATGTTCCAACGAGAATAAGAGCAATCAAAACCGGCGCCACATATCTGATGATAAACAGCATCAACTTGAATACGTGGGATTTAACGGTTCCATCGTTGGTCAACTCACGCCACAGGAAACCTCGCGGTGAGAACCAGCCGATATAGATACATAGAAAAATCGAGCCGACCGGCAAGCAGATATTTGTCGCAAAATAGTCAAGGGCGTCAAAGATTGTCAATCCGGCGATGCGGATATGCTCAAACGACGGGCTGTAGGAATAAGCGCAGATTGTACTGAAAACCAGCAAAGGCAGCATCGCGGCCATCACTGCCTTGACGCGCGACAACTTGAAGCGGTCTTGGAGAAAGGCAATAGTAACCTCGGCGATAGAGATGGTCGACGTCAGAGCGGCAAGCATCAGCAGTAGGAAGAAAAGCACACTCCACAATCGGGTAAACGGCATTCGCGCAAAGACCTCGGGCAACGTAATAAACACAAGCGACGCACCCTCGAGCCCCTCGCCCGAAAGGTTGAACGTCATCACTGCCGGAAAGATAATCAAGCCCATCAGAATGGCTACGAGCATGTCAAGCAGCGAGACTGTCACGGCCGTTCGCGTCAGTTTGGTCGACGACGGGAAATATGACGAGTAGGTAATCAAGATGCCCATGCCAAGCGAGAGCGAGAAAAATGCCTGACCGAGAGCGTTGAGCGCCACACGAGGCGTAATCTTCGAAAAATCAGGGCGCAAGAAAAACTCTACACCCTCGATCGCCCTGTCAAGAGTTAGCGACACGCCACAGAATACCAGCAGCAGCACAAACAGCATCGGCATCATGATGTTGCTCAACCGCTCGATACCTTTCTGCACGCCAAGCAACAAGATGGCGATATTGACAGCCATGACGATGTAGGTGTTGATGGACGCGTTAAAACCGTTGGCGATAAACTCGTTCATGCGGACGGCAAACTGCGCCGTCGAGCCGGGAGCCGTCGACGTTACCGACTGATATAGATGCCCCGTCAACGACTGCCACAGGTACTCAAACGTCCATCCGGCCACAACCATATAAAACCAAAGGATGATGTAACTGGCCAATATCGCCAAACCGCCGACGGCCCACCACGGACGTCTAGCGCCGAGATTTTTCAGCGAGCCGACGGCATCGCTCTGACCACCTCGGCCAATCGCAAACTCCGACACCATTACCGGGATGCCGAGGATGAACACACAAGCGATATATAAAAGGAGGAAGGCGGCTCCGCCGTTTGCCTGGGCCTCGGCCGGGAATCGCCATATATTTCCGAGTCCCACAGCCGAACCAACCGTAGCCGCTATCAAACCTATCTTTGAACCAAATTTTGCTTTCATTTACCTATTTTTGGAAATTCAGCTGCAAAGATAGCAATTTTTATAACAATTTAAAAGAAATCCATCAATCAAAGTTAATATTATGCAAACAAACGGTTAGTTTGAGCGATAGTTACACATCTCTGTTCTGACAATCATACCCAAAGCCCATTACCCCTATCGCAGATTTTGAGTAAGGCCTTTTACATTTTGACGCGATTGACAACAGCCAATGCCGATATAAGCGTATAATAATGCTTTATAACAGTTTGGACTATCGCTGTGGACAAATTGCTATCGAAAGGGGTGATTTTAACATAATTTCACAAAAGTTTCACGCTTCCTATTGTTTTTAAAACTATATTTGCGGAACAGAACAAGTTTAATTCTAAATCAGAATTATGGACATAAATAATATCATGAACGCCCTCGAGGTGAAACACCCCGGCGAAAAAGAGTATTTGCAAGCAGTTAAGGAAGTGCTGATGTCGGTTGAAGAAGTTTACAATCAGCATCCCGAGTTTGAAAAGGCTCGCATCATAGAGCGCATGGTCGAGCCCGACCGCATCGTGACATTCCGCGTGACCTGGGTTGACGACCGCGGTGAGGTCCAGACCAACATTGGCTATCGCGTGCAGTTCAACAACGCCATCGGCCCATACAAAGGCGGTATCCGTTTCCACGCATCGGTCAACCTCTCCATCCTGAAATTCCTCGGCTTTGAGCAGACATTCAAAAACGCCCTTACCACCTTGCCGATGGGCGGCGCCAAGGGCGGCAGTGATTTCTCGCCTCGCGGCAAGAGCGACGCCGAGATTATGCGCTTCTGCCAGGCTTTCATCCTCGGGTTGTGGCGCAACCTCGGTCCCGACCGCGACGTTCCCGCCGGCGATATCGGCGTTGGCGGTCGTGAGGTCGGCTACATGTATGGTATGTACAAACGCCTTGTCAATCAGCATGATGGCACATTCACCGGTAAGGGTCTCGACTTTGGCGGCTCACGCATCCGCCCCGAGGCAACCGGCTTTGGCGCCCTCTATTTTGTTGAGGAAATGCTCGCCAAGAAAAACGATACCATCAAGGGCAAGACCGTCGCAATTTCGGGCTTTGGCAACGTAGCCTGGGGCGCTGCGCTGAAGGCTACAGAACTCGGCGCCAAGGTAGTAACCATTTCAGGCCCCGACGGTTATATCTATGACCCGGACGGCATCAGCGGCGACAAGATTGATTACATGCTCTACCTCCGCGCAACCGGCGACGACATCGTCGCTCCATACGCCGACCAGTATCCCGGCGCTACTTTCTATCCCGGCCGCAAACCTTGGGAACAGAAAGTTGACATTGCCCTGCCTTGCGCTACCCAAAACGAGGTCGACGGTGAGGACGCCAAGATGTTGGTTGCAAACGGTGTAGAGATTGTAGCCGAAGTTTCCAACATGGGTTGCACCCCCGAAGCTATCGATACGTTCCTCGCCTCTGACACCGTCTATGCTCCCGGCAAGGCTGTGAATGCCGGCGGCGTTGCCACCTCAGGCCTCGAAATGAGTCAGAACGCAATGCACCTCCAGTGGAGCGAAGAGGAAGTTGACAGCAAACTTCACACCATTATGAAAGACATTCACACCCAGTGTGTTAAATATGGTACTGACCCCGCTACCGGCCGTGTCAACTACATGAAGGGCGCCAACATTGCCGGCTTCATGAAGGTTGCCAACGCCATGATGGGTCAAGGCGTCATCTAATCGAAATTTCATTTACCTACATTTGAGCGAGAGCCGCCACAGCGCGCCCTCGCTCTTTTTTTGACCTATATAGTTGTAATTTCAATCAAAATAGTTAACTTTGCCTTGCAAACGTGGTGTTTCTATACCTCGCGAAACCTTGCAAACGTGGTGTTTCTACACCTCGCGAAACCTTGCAAACGTGGTGTTTCTATACCTCGCGAAACCTTGCAAACGTGGTGCTTTAATACCAAATCCCTACTACTCAATAATTTAACACAAGCATTCCATGAAGAGAAAAATATACAATAAATTAAAAAAATGGAAGGAAGAATGGAACGGTAAAACCGCTCTTCTTATTGACGGCGCAAGACGTGTTGGCAAGAGTTGGATTGCTGAGGAATTTGGTCGCAACGAATATAAATCATACATTGTCATTGACTTCAATAACACTACCGAGGATATTAAGGACCTCTTTGATAGATACCTTTCTGACCTTGATACATTTTTTATGTATCTGAGCATCTTTACAAAGACCGAGTTTCATCATCGAGATACGCTAATCATCTTTGATGAGGTCCAAATGTTTCCAAAAGCGCGAGCAGCCATAAAATATCTCGTAACCGATGGCCGATATGATTTTATTGAAACCGGCTCCCTTGTTAGTATAAACCACAATGTTAAGGACATTGTTATCCCGAGCGAGGAGGTCAGAGTAGATATGTTTCCAATGGACCTGGAAGAATTTTGCTGGGCAACGGGCAACAAATCTCTTTATGACCTTGTAAAAAAATTCTATGCCGAGCAAAAACCTCTTGGGAATGGCTTGCACCGACAGATGATGACCGTTCTGAGGACATACATAATCGTTGGAGGAATGCCCCAGGCTGTTGAGAGTTTTGTAAATGAAAAAGATTTAACGAAGGTAGACGCAATAAAACGTAACATTTTAGCGCTTTATCGCAATGACATATCAAAATATGCCGGTAAGGCAGCTCCTAAAATAACCAGAATCTTTGATAATATACCCGGCGCGCTACAGAAACATGAAAAAAGGTTCCGCCCATCTGATATCAAAAAGAATGGAAGAATGAAAGATATGGAGGCGGCTCTATTCTGGCTCGAAGAAAGTCGCGTTGCAAATTTTTGTTACCGAACTACTGAGCCGGCGGTTGGACTCTTTCTTAATAAGGATGATTCAAAACTGAAGCTATACCTGCTGGACACCGGGTTGCTACTTTCTATGGTCTTCGGGGCCGATGATAACATTGAAGATATATACTCAAAAATCATTCGCGACAAGTTGGAGTTCAACAAAGGAATGATTGCCGAAAACCTTGTGGCTCAATCACTAAGAAGCGCCGGCAATCCCCTATTCTATTTCTCTGAGAAATCGAGAACGGATGCCGCCGGGCGCATGGAAATAGATTTCCTCATAAGAAAAGATAGAGTTACGTCAAAACATAATATTATACCCATTGAGGTAAAGTCAACTTCACGATACACCATTTCTTCTCTCGAAAAGTTTAGTAAAAAATACCTCAATTTCTTGAGCGAGTGCATAGTACTACACACCGGTGATCTAACTATTAAGGATGGTATAAAATATTTACCGTTCTATATGGCCGGTATGCTATAAACTTGGTGAAGGCATGCAAACGTGGTGATTTATTGTTATTATATTGACTATTATGTAGTTATAGCCTATAAATGAATTTCGTCCCTCCGGGACGAAATTCTGAGGGGGCATATACCCCGCGATGTTGTATCGATTCCTCTGACAATTTTCCTATCGAAGAGCGACCTTGATTTTTGTCGGCCCGTAGGCCGGTGTGAGCCCGAAGGGCGAAATGAATTGCCGATTTTTGGGGAGAATTTTGGGAAAGGCTTGGTTATGTCGGGGATTTTTGCGAATTTTGTGATGAAGTTGCAATATGCAATCTCAGCGTCCTCAAAAGTGTTGATATTCTTTTCTTTGCACCTTCAAAATTGTCAACCTACGCGTTTATTAAACAAATAAATAACTCTCTTAATTCAACAGAAAGTGAAAGCACCTGAACGTCTTTTTGGTATAATCGGCTATCCTTTAGGCCATTCTTTTTCGCGTAACTATTTCAATCAAAAGTTTGAGGCTGAGGGAATTGACGCCCGTTATGACGCATTTGCGATTGAGGATATCGGCGACCTTATGGAAGTCATCGCCGAGAATGACCGCCTCGTAGGGCTCAACGTGACCATTCCCTACAAGCAGCAGGTTATCCCCTACCTTGATGCGCTCGACCAAGATGCAAAGGCCATTGGTGCAGTCAACGTCATCAAATTGATTCGCGGCGAGAAGGACAATGACTTCAAATTAGTCGGCTACAACAGCGACTTCATCGGTTTCCTGAACTCCATCAAGCCGTTGCTTGAACCTGCCGACAAAAAGGCGCTGATACTTGGCACCGGTGGTGCGTCAAAGGCTGTACAGCAGGCGCTTAAGCAGCTTGGGCTTGAAATTACGCTCGTGTCGCGCACAGCCGGAGAGGGTGTCATCACCTACGCCGACCTTACCGAAGAGGTCATGAAAGAGCACCGGGTTATTGTCAACGCAACGCCCGTTGGCATGTACCCCAATGTAGATGAGTGTCCTCCAATCCCTTACAACCTCATCACGCCTGCCCACCTGTGTTATGACGTCATCTATAACCCGGACCCGACGCTGTTTCTCAAGAAAGCGGCCGAGCAGGGCGCACGTGTCAAAAACGGCACCGAAATGTTGCTTCTTCAGGCCTACGCCGCATGGGAAATCTGGAATCGCCCTGGTATGTAACTCACCTCACGTTTTAACACATGAATAGCACCGGTGACCCGTTTAGCGTCAATATACCGCTCACCGCGCCGGTGCCGGCTTTTTTCATCGCCGTCGCTCTCGTTGCCGGTACTCTCGGATGTTTCACTGCCGGAATCGTTGTTGCTCTGACAGCCGTTGGCGTGTTAATGGCCGCCGCAGTGTTGTTTCGGTCAAAGACAGCTATCTTGTTGACAATCGCCGCGTTAATCGGCGCACTGAATGTGCAGATTCATCGCGTTGAGGTTCCCGCAGCGATTGAGTATGGCCAAGAGCAAAAGTTTGTCGGCTCGATTGACGAGGTCACAGAACGAGATTATGGCACATTCCTGACGGTAACGCTTGACTCAATCGACGGCGTCCTTGCGGCTCCTCGGGCTAAAGCTGCCGTCACATTGCTGCCTGACTCGTCAATGTTGCTCAATCTGAGCGCCGGCGAATTGATACAATTCAGAGGCGTGGCCTCGGCACCGGGCTCTCGTTTGTTACTTCCCGACGAGCGCAACTATGACGCCGAAAACATTCGCCAAGGGATTGCCGTTTCCATACTGTCGTCCGACAAAAGAGTGACCCTACGTGGCGATGCCTCCGGGCTGATGAACGCATTCCGTCGCTTGAGGACGCATTTTGTCGAGGCCATCCTCGGTGCAGATTTCTCGACCGGCACTGCAACATTTCTCGCCGCATGTCTTGCCGGCGATGACTCGATGGTGTCGCCCATCACCCGCGAAACATTTTCGATCACCGGATTGGCGCACTTGCTCGCATTGAGCGGCACACACGTTGCTATTATTACGCTGTTATTCAGCCTGATACTGATTCCACTACGAGCATTTGGCCGGAGACGACTTAGGGCTTGGTTGCTGATAGCGGCTCTGTGGTTTTTCGCACTGCTAACCGGATTGTCGCCGTCGGTAGTCAGAGCGGTCACGATGGCTACCGTTATGCTTCTCGCTCGAATTTTGGAACGAAGCGTCTCGCCGTTTCAATCGCTTTCGGTCGCCGCAATCCTTATCATAATATTTGACCC
>JAFLTK010000030.1 GCA_022511505.1 Muribaculaceae bacterium | reverse complement strand
ACATCATAATGTGTTGAAAATAAACAATATAGGCGCGGACGCGACATGTCGCGTCCCTACCGAGGCCGGTTAGGTCGAGGAGCAGGAGCTCCTCGTCACGATTTGGGTCGTAAAAAAATCAGAAGGTGAAGTGGAGGGCGATGCGAACGCCGCGGCGGTCGCGGCCGGTGACGTTGCGGTAGGTCAGGCGCCAGACGTAGTCGACGCGCAGGATGCGGAAGATGTTGTCGAGACCGACGGCGGCCTCCATGTAGGGGGCGTTGCCCATGGGGATGGCGCGCGCCATCTCGGGGAAGCGGAACATCGTCGGGTCAAGCGCGGGGTTGTTGCGGTCGCTCAGGGAGCCCCACACACCGCGGAAGCTGAATGCCTCGCGCAGTTTCAGCCGACGGACACCCGGGATGTAGTTAAGTATGGCGCCGTTGGCCCAATAGGTCAGGTCGATAGCGCCGTATGTGTCGTTGATAAACTCCATGGGGTTCATCAATGCAAAACTCTGTGGCTGAATGGTATAGGAGAGGTTAGCGTTTGGAATGAGCAGGTCGGGATACATGGCCCGCGACCAGATGTGACCGGCGTTGAGCGCGGCGTCGAGGTAGCCGAAAGCCGAGAACCAGAAGCGCTTGGTGATGTTGAGTTCGGTCTTGTTGAGCGTGAACAGGTTGCCGGCAACGCCGCCGGGGGCGTAGAAATGGCGCAGGGTGAACACCGGCGCATCCATATTGATTGGGTAGCGGGTGGTCTTTGACTGGTAGAACTTCTCGCCGGGGGCATAACGCAAGGTTACGGTCAGTCCCGATGTCGTGTAATGGCCGAACGCCGTGCCCGTGCCGTCGACAAACGGCGCCCACGGGGTAGACACCTGACGGTCGCTCGACAGGCCGGCGACGACCGAAAAGTTGTTTTCCAACTCGAGAGTATACTCCAGTTTTGAAAGCCGGTGGTAGGTAGCCAGGAAATCGCTTGAGCGCTTGATTGACAGGAACATATTGTCGGGATTGGTAAACAGGTAGTGCTGACCAATCATATCGATGTCATAGAGGTGGGTGGCGCGCAACGAGTGGACCGGGAACTCTCGCGAATGATACTTCTTGTCGCGGAACGAATACTCGACCTCGGCCGAATATTTCCACTTCCGGTCGCGCGTTCCGTAGGCCACATATCCGCGGGTGAAAAAGCGCTTGGAGAGATTGGCCGTAGTGATACCCCCCGCCCTAAGGCGCACGCCCTCTACCGAGTTGCCGCTGATGGTGGTGTTCATCGGTCCGAAGTCCCACTTGCTGTTTTTGCCCGTCGACAGATAGCCCGAAACGAGGACTTTGATAACCTTTTCGGTCCAGTAGAACACCGGCACGCGGCGCAACCGGGCCATCATGTCGTTCAGTCGGTTATAGTCGTCGCGATTGTCGGGCGACTGCGACGCCCAGAAATGGTTGTCGCGCGAGGCGGCGTCGGTAGCGATAATCTCGCGGCGCATGTCGTCGAAAATTTCGGGCGACGTGGGCGGCTCAAACGAGTGGTTGGAATAGACCGTTCCGCGGCGGGCATACATCCCTTGGGTGCCGGGGACGAGGCTTGCCTCGACAATCATGTCGTCGCGCTGCTTGAGGCGCGAGCCGTCGGGCGCGCGTTCATAGTCCTGAGTGATATAGACGCGGTCGATGAAGTTGAGGTTGATGTTGCGCGGGACGTTCAGGATGATGCGTTTGATAAACATCGTCGAGTCGCCTTGAACAACATAGAACCGGCCCGTGAAGCCAAACGACTGGTCGTTGTGGGGCACGAAGGTCAGGACGGTGCAGCGCTCGCCGCCAATGTCGACCGTGTCGGTCAGATAGAATTTGTAGAAGTCGTCGGCAATCGCCGAGAGGGGCGACACAAAGCGGTTTTGCAGGATGGTAATGTCGTTGCCGTAGACGTCGACCTCGCGCATAACGTCCTCATAGAAAAGGCGCAGGCTCTCGGGGTCGAGCATGTCGTCGAGGCCGGTTTGACGCAATCCGGCGGTCACCTCCTTGGTTGACTGAGGGTTAGCGCGGTTATAGACGGTTGATGCTTTCTCGCGCACGGCAAGGTTCAATATCGGGACGCCCGAGATGATGTTTGTGTCGATATACTCGGTCAGGAACGGGAACGTCCTGAGCATCCACCCGCCGCCGCTACCCTCGGTCTGGTCGCCGGGGTTGAAATCATTGAGGCCTATGGTGATGCGCTCATATTTATTATAGGAGTAGTCGGGGCGTCGGCGAGGGTCGGTCAACGCGCTCCGTTCGCGGATTTTGTTCATCAACTCGACCGCCGGGTTATTTTTCTTGCTATACTTTTCCTTGCCGGGACGTATGGTGACCTCGTCCAAGCGCACTCCCTCGGGCACGAGGCTGATGACCATGTCGGTTGTCGACCGCTCGGGCGCGGGCAGTTTCGCCGCACGATATCCCATTGACGACACGCCGATATAAGCCGGTCGCGATGAGGCGGTTACGTCAAACTCGCCGGCTTCGTTGGCAATCATGCCGCGGTCGGTCCCGTGGAGAAAGATTGCCGCAAACGGCACAGGCTCGCCCGAGATGCTGTCGACAACAACACCCTTGACGCGAAACGTCGCTGCACCCGCCATGACGGGCACAATCGTCGTTATTACAATAAATATAAATAATATGAGAAACCTTTTAGGCAATGTGTATCTTAAATTGGGCAAAAAATTATAACTTTGCAAAGTTAGTCAATTTAATGTTTCAGACCAAAAATGGCAAAGGAAATAGAACGTAAATTTCTCGTGGCCGACGACGGCTGGCGCTCGATGGTCAGCGAGGTCCACGAGATAAAACAGGGCTATCTGTCTACTCGCCCCGAGGCGGTTGTGCGCGTCAGGATTAAAGACCGCGAGGCTTTTCTGACCGTCAAAGGGATAACCCGCGGCATTGAGCGCCACGAGTGGGAATACCATATCCCGGTCGACGACGCCACGCTGATGCTGCAAAACATCGAGCCGTCGACGGTGGTCATCAGCAAGACTCGTCATATTGTTGTTTATGACGGAATGTGCTGGGAGATAGACGTTTTCCACGGCAGCCACGAGGGTCTTGTGCTTGCCGAGATTGAACTCGACTCGCCCGAACGCGAGGTCACGCTCCCGCCGTTTGTCGGCCCCGAGGTGACCCGAGACCCGCGCTATTTCAACTCTGTACTTTCCCAAAAAACCGCCGAACGATGACAACTCGACGCGCTCAATTTTCAACGCGCCTCGGCGTCATCGCCACCACCGTCGGCTCGGCCGTCGGCCTTGGCAACGTGTGGCGCTTCCCCTACGAGGCCGGAACCCACGGCGGCGGAGCCTTTATGCTCTGCTACATCTTTTTTGTGTTGATAATCGGCGTACCGGTGATTTGTGCCGAGTTCATCATGGGTCGCGAATATCGCTCGGGCATCCTCGGTTGCTACCGCGGCGCGAGCGGCGGAAGACGCTGGGACATTTTCGGATATGCCGGCGTCATTGGTGGTATCATGATACTGTCGTTCTACTCGGTTGTGGCCGGTTGGACAATGGAATACTGCGTCGAGGCCGCCACAGGACAACTGACAGCGACCGCGGCCGGCGACCTCCACGACTCGTTTACCGGCTTCATCACCGGCGGCCGCTCGGTCCTCTGGACGGTGATATTCCTCGCCGTCAACGCTGCGGTCGCGCTTGGCGGCGTCAAGAAAGGCATCGAGCGCATCTCCAACCTCCTGATGCCTGTCCTCGTGGTAGTTATACTGGCATGTTGCATCAACTCGCTGACACTGCAAGGAGCCCGCGAGGGCTTGACATTCCTGTTTAAACCCGACTTCGACCAGCTGACTCCATCGGTAATCCTTAGTGCCATGGGCCAGGCGTTTTTCTCGCTTTCGATAGGCCTCGGGTGCATGATGACCTACGCGTCCTACTTCCGTGACGACACGTTCATCATCGTTAGCGCCGTGACCATCGGCGCCCTCGACACAGTCATTGCCATCCTCGCCGGCATCATCATCTTCCCGGCCGTCTTCACCTTTGGCATGTCGCCCACCCAGGGGCCGACGCTCGTCTTTGAGGTACTCCCGGCCATATTCGGCCAACTTGCCGGCGGCGGCTTCTGGGCTACGCTATTCTTTGTGTTGCTCTTCATCGGGTCACTGACTTCGACCATATCCATGAGCGAAATTTTCATCTCGTTCATCGGCGACCACACCGGCCTCAACCGCCGCCGCTCTACCCTGCTGACAACCGGCATTGCGATGGTGCTCGGCGTGCTTTGCGCCTTGTCGTTCGGCCCCCTCGCGCGCCTCAACCTGTTCAACATCTTTGACTACGTGTCGTCCAACATCCTGCTGCCCGTCGGTGGCATGGCCGTCAGCCTGTTTGTAGGCTGGAAGCTCGACCCCGCAGTCTTTCAGCGCCAGATGCGTTCAGGACGCCACATTCCCGCCGTCGTGACTCGCGCCATCCTCTTTTGCCTCCGTTTTGTCGCCCCAATCGGCATCGCCATCATTTTAATTGCCGGTTTAATCTAAAATTTTATTACTTTTGCAGTCGAAAACTTCTTAACGAACAAAAACGATTATGATACGTACAATTTTAGCCATAGCCGGACGCCCCGGCCTTTTCAAACTTGTCAACCGCGGCAAGAATATGCTTATCGTCGAGTCTCTCAAGGACGGAAAGCGCATGCCGGCCTACGCCCGTGACAAAGTGATTTCGCTCGGCGACATCAGCATCTATACCGTTGCCGAGGATATCCCTCTGGCCGACGTACTCGAGAGCGTGAAAGCCAAAGCCGAGGGTCAGCCTGTCGACGTGAAGGCATTGGGCGACGACACCGCCATCCGTGCCTATTTCAAGGAGGTGCTTCCCGACTTTGACGAGGAACGCGTCTACACCAGCGACATCAAGAAACTTCTCTCGTGGTACAACCAACTGATTGCCGCCGGCATCACCGAGTTTGCCGACAAGCAAGAGGAAGCGGCCGAAGATGCTACCGAGGCTACCGCCGAGGAGGAGAAGAAAGACTGATGACGATGAAAATTAAGCGACGATTTAGCGGTCGCGACACTCTGGTCGACCTCGTCTCGATTGACTACAACATCCTCCCGTTGCTCTCGCGTTTCAACATCCCCCTGGGGTTTGGCAGCAAGAGCATCGAGGCGGTGTGTCGCGAGGCGAGTATCGACTTGAACCTTTTTCTGCTCGTTGTCAATTTCACGCTGACCGGCCAACTGGACGGTAGCGCCGCCGACCGCATCTCGCCGCTGAAAATCGTCGACTTCCTCCATAATTCCCACAGTTATTTCCTCAATTACAAGATACCCCACATCCGCGACAATCTGACTGCCGCGCTCGATGCCGGACACAGCGACATCAACCCGATGATACTCGCCTTCTTCAACGACTTTGTCAAACGTCTCGACGAGCATTTCGGCTATGAGGAGGAGACAGTGTTCCCCTACATTCGCTCGCTTGCTGAGGGACGCAAGGCAGCCGACTACAGCATTGAGTGTTTCCGACGCCATCACGAGGAAGTGACCGAGAGCCTATCGGAACTTAAAAACCTCATTCTCAGATACTACACAACGTCGATACCTAATCAGATGTATGACGTTTTGGTCGACATCTGCAACGCCGAGGAGGACCTTGACAGCCACTCGGCAATCGAGAATTCTATCCTCATCCCGCTCGTTGACCACATCGAGAAGCAAACCAACGGCGAGCGGCTATGAAATATGTGACGATAGCAATTTTGAGCGGTTCAATGCTTGTCGACGAGGGCATGCGCGCAACCCTTATGCGCTTCAAGGGCGCAAACGTGAACTATGTCCCGCTGACGGTCGAAAATGCCGCGGCGTCAATCGCCCGGTTACACCCCTCGATAGTATTGTTCAACCCGGCGCTCGCTTCGGTCGTTCCTGTCGAAACGTTGCGCCGCCAAGCGTCCGAGTCCACTAAATTCATCGCTCTCGCCGTAGGCGCAATGCCTCCGGGCGTTGATAATGCCTTTGACGCCACCGTCGGCCTTTACTCGACCGTCGACACCATCCACGACACCATCCGCAAAGCTCTCGAGACCGAGACCGACGACACCGACCGTCAGGAAATCTCACCGCGCGAGCGCGACGTCATCATAGGCATAGTCAAAGGTCTGTCAAACAAAGAGATAGCCGAGCATATCAACGTATCGGTCAACACCGTTATGACCCACCGACGCAACATCGCCCGCAAACTGCAAATCCACTCCCCTGCGGCGCTGACAGTCTATGCCATCGTCAAAAAACTCGTCAAACTCGAAGATATTACTCCCACTTTCTGACGCCAACCTACCAATCATTGTATTTTGTCAGCCATCGGCGGGTGTGAGCCCAAAGGGCGAAAAAATTTAAATCTACAAAACAAAACGCTATGTTACATCACATTCGCGGCTCTATATTTCAGTTATCGCCGGCGGCGGTTATTGTCGAGACCGGCGGCCTTGGCTATGAACTCAATATCTCGCTGGAGACTTTCAGCCGTCTTGAGGGACAAAAAGAAGCAATGCTTTTTGTCCACGAAATCATCCGTGAGGATACCCATGACCTCTATGGCTTTGCCGAGGAGGCCGAACTGCGCCTTTTCCGTCTGCTCATCGGAGTGTCGGGCGTCGGAGCCAATACCGCGCGCATGATACTGTCGTCGTTCAAGGTTGCCGAGTTGGAGCAAATTATCGCCTCGGGACAACATGCAGCACTCAAAAAGGTCAAAGGTATAGGTGCAAAAACAGCCGAAAGAGTAATTGTTGACCTACGTGATAAAATAAAACCGAGTGATGTCACGTTATCAAATATATCCCGTCTCGATAACGAGGCGTTTGACGAGGCGCTCAGTGCGCTCGTCATGCTCGGCTTTACCAAACAGCAGTCACAGAAAGCGCTGACCAAAATCTATCAGAGCGACCCGACGACACGCGTTGAGGTTGCCATCAAGAAAGCGCTCTCGATGATGTGATGCACCGGCAACGGTTATTGAATTTCAAGCTGTTGCAGGGCATCAATAAAACTTGTGTCATGGTAAAACCGGGGGATGGCAGTAACGACATTAACAACACTGACAAAATTAACGATTTCAACTTGAGTAAGTTCAAGTTGATTATAAAATGAGAAACCGGTCACGCATCACGTTCAGCAGACTATCTTGGCTTGTTATAGCAGCGATTGTTGCTATAGCGGGTTCGGTGTGTGTAACCGCGTTACAGCCCGGCCAACAGCAGTTTACGCCTCCCGCGGTTGTGCTTCCCGCCCCTCCGACGGTGTCGGCGACCGACTCGATGATGATGCCGTTCCCGGTCCAACAGACTATCCCCCAGAACTATGAGGACTTGATGATGGACGAGTTTTCGGCCGACCTCAACACACCGTCCAACATCACGACCGTCACCGAGTATGACCCCGTGACCGGAATGTATGTTGTCAGAACCCGCATCGGCGAGACCGATGTGACCACCCCGTTTTTCTTGACGCCCCAGCAGTATAACAACTGGCAGCAGCGCAAGTCGATGATGGACTATTACCGCCAGCGCAACGCCGAGGCACTTCAGAAAGAGGACAAAGAGCCGTTCAACATTCTCGACATGAACTTTGCCCTCGGTCCCTTGGAGAAGATTTTCGGCCCGGGCGGCGTCCAACTCAAGACCCAGGGTTCGGTTCAGGTATCGATGGGTGTCAAGAGCAACAAGACCGACAACCCGTCGCTGTCGCTGACCTCGCGCCGCAAAACATACTTTGACTTCGACCAGAAGATTCAGGCCACTATCGCCGCCTCGGTTGGTAACAGGCTGAAATTCAACATGACATACAACACCGACGCTACCTTTGACTTCGACTCAAAGAACCTCAAACTGGCCTACGACGGCCACGAGGACGATATAGTCCAGTCAATCGAGGCCGGTAACGTGTCGATGACCACCGGGTCGACGCTCATCAGGGGTAGCACGGCGCTGTTTGGTATCAAATCAAAGTTACAGTTTGGCAAGTTGACGGCCACGGCGCTCGTCTCTCAACAGAACTCCCAGTCCCAGACGGTCAACACCAAGGGCGGCGTCCAGTCGACCGAGTTCTCCATCAACTGTGACGACTATGACCAGAACCGCCACTTCTTCCTTGCCCACTTCTTCCGCGATAATTATGATAACTTTGCGTCGCGCTTGCCCTACGTGTCGAGCGGCGTGAAAATCACGCGCATGGAGGTTTGGGTTACCAACAAGAGCGGCAACTACAACGAGGCGCGCAACATCGTGGCCTTTGCCGACCTTGGCGAAAACAGCCACCTGACCAACAACTATTGGCAGACCAACCCAACGCTTTCCAATCCCGCCAACGCCTCCAACAATCTGCTTCAAGTAATCAAAGCCGACTACCCCGGCGCGCGCAACATCAACACCGTCACCCAGGCCCTTCAACCCCTTTCCGACCATGGCATCGAGGGCGGCAAGGACTATGAAAAGGTCGAGAGCGCCCGCTTGCTGTCGTCGAGCGAGTACACCTACAATTCCACCCTCGGATACATTTCTATAAAGAGCCAACTGAACGCCGACGAGGTGCTCGGTGTGGCTTTTGAGTACACCTATAACGGTCAGGTCTTTCAAGTTGGCGAATTCTCGGGCGACATCACCTCGACCGAACAGTCACTCTATGTCAAGATGCTCAAGAGCACGACCGTCGACCCGCGAACGCCCATGTGGCACTTGATGATGAAAAACGTCTATTCACTGGGCGCATATCAGGTTCAGAAGACCAATTTCCGATTGAACATCAAGTATTTGAGCGACACAACCGGTACCGAAATTAACTATCTGCCTGTTCCCAACCTTTCCAACCAGTCGCTGCTCCAAGTGATGAACCTCGACCGCATCGACTCAAACGAGGAGAGCAACCCCGACGGATTTTTTGACTACATCGAGGGATACACAATCATTGCCTCCTCGGGCAAGGTGATTTTCCCGGTTGTCGAGCCGTTTGGCAAGCATCTGGCAAGCAAGATTGGCAACGACGCGCTCGCCGCGCAGTACGTCTATCAGGAACTCTATGACTCGACACTGGTTGTCGCCCGTCAGTTTGCCGACCGCAACAAGTTTGTCATCAAGGGTAGTTATCAGGCGTCGGGCGGCTCTCAGATACGCCTCAATGCGATGAACGTTCCTCGCGGGTCGGTAGTCGTCATGGCCGGCGGCGTTCGACTGACCGAGAACAGTGACTACACGGTTGACTACTCGATGGGTATCGTGACCATCACCAACCAGTCGATTATCGACTCGGGTCAAAACATCTCGGTAACACTTGAAAACCAGTCGATGTTCTCGACCCAACGCAAGACACTCCTCGGTCTCGACCTTAACTATCAGTTTAACAAAGATTTCAGCATAGGCGGTACGTTGCTACATTTCTCTGAGAAAGCACTCGTTGAGAAGGTCAACATTGGAGACGAGGTTGTCAATAACACGATGTGGGGCCTCAACATGAACTACAACACTCGCTTCATGTGGCTGACCAACCTGCTCAACAAGATACCGACGGTCAACGCCGTTCAGCCGTCGACATTCTCGATGCAAGCCGAGTTTGCCCAACTCGTTCCCAACGGGCAGAAATCGGGTTCAAACCGCGGTAGCTCCTACATCGACGACTTTGAATCGACCCAAACCGGCATCGACCTGCGCTCGCCCTACGCGTGGTTCCTCGCCTCGACTCCCTACGAGGGCGGCTCAAACGCCATGTTCCCCGAGGCTGCGCTATCCAACAACGTCGACTATGGCAAGAACCGCGCGTTGCTCGCCTGGTACTACATCGACCGCATGTTCACCCAGCGCAACTCGTCGCTCGCGCCGGGCTATATCCGCTCTGACCTTAAGCAGTTGTCAAACCCCTACGTCCGCGAGGTGACGAGTTATGAAATCTTCCCCGGACGCCAGTTGAGTTATGGCGAATCGTCTATCATTCAGACTCTTAACCTCTCCTACTATCCCACCGAGCGCGGTCCCTACAACCTCGATGCGACCAACATCGACGACCAGGGCAACCTCCTCTATCCCGAGCGTCGCTGGGGCGGCATCATGCGCAAGATGGAAACTACCAACTTTGAGCAGTCAAACATTGAGTATGTCCAGTTCTGGCTGATGAACCCGTTCCTCGACCCCGAGAACCCCAACTATGACGGTGGCGACCTCTATTTCAACTTCGGCGAAATCAGCGAGGATATCCTCAAGGATGGTTTGAAGTCATACGAAAACGGCATCCCCTACGACGGCAATGACTCCTACCTGCGCAATACCGTCTGGGGTCGCGTGTCGTCTCAAAACTCGCTGACCTACGCGTTTGACAACAATACCGGCTCGCGTCTGGTTCAGGACGTCGGTCTCGACGGTTTGAAGAACGATGACGAGTTTGGCTTCGAGTCCTATCGCAATTATCTCGACGAGTTGACCCAAAAACTCTCGCCTGCAACCATAAGCCGGATGCAAGAGGACCAGTTCTCGCCGTTCAACGACCCGGCCGGTGATAACTACCACTTCTACCGCGGCTATGACTACGATGAGCTGAAACTCGGCATTTTGGAGCGTTACAAGCACTATAACGGCGTGGAGGGCAACTCGTTAT
>JAFLTK010000029.1 GCA_022511505.1 Muribaculaceae bacterium | reverse complement strand
CAACATCCCCGGCACGGCCGACATTATCATCTCCCGTTCTGACTATCAACCTGAATATCAGGTTGATTTTGACCGCGAAAAGTTGGCGATGTATGGCCTCAACCTGTCGACGGCGGCCACCCACCTGCGCAACCGCATTAACGGTGCCATTGCCTCCCAGTTCCGCGAGGACGGCGAGGAATATGACATCAAAGTAATGTATAAGCCCGATGCGCGCACTTCGCTCGAGGATATCGAGAATATCCTCCTCTATTCACCAACCGGTCGCACTATCCGCGTCAAGGATGTAGGTAAAGTTGTCGAGCGTTTCACCCCGCCGACAATCGAGCGTAAAGACCGCGAGCGCATCATCACCGTCTCGGCTACCGTCAACGGCGTGCCCATGAGCGTCATCGCCGAGCGCGGTCGCCAAGCCATCGACAATATGCACATCCCCGCCGGCATCAATATCGAGCTCGCCGGCTCTATCGAGGACCAGCAAGACTCGTTCCGCAACCTGCTCATTCTCGCCGCTCTTATCGTCATCCTCGTCTATATCGTTATGGCGGCCCAGTTTGAAAGTTACACCTATCCGGCCATCATCATGACCTCGCTGCTCTTTGCATTCTCGGGTGTGTTTATCATCCTCTTCCTGAGCGGTCACACCCTCAACGTTATGTCGATGATTGGCGCCATCATGCTTATCGGTATTGTGGTCAAGAACGGTATCGTGCTTATCGACTATATCACCCTCAACCGCGAGCGCGGCATGTCAATCCGTCTGTCGGTAATCGACGGCGGCAAGTCGCGTCTGCGTCCCGTTGTGATGACCACGCTGACAACCATCCTCGGTATGGTCCCCATGGCTGTTGGTACCGGTCAAGGTGCCGAACTATGGCGACCGATGGGTACAGCCGTTATCGGCGGCTTGACAGTGTCGACAATTCTGACGCTTCTTTTCGTGCCCACCCTCTACTGTATCTTTGCCTATAACGGTGTAAAGAACCAGCGCCGTAAGTTGCGCAAAGCCCTGAGAAACAAATAAAACCATATCGCAATGAAAGCAGTACTCATCACATACGACCAGGCCCACCACGAGCGCATCCTGCGCTTGCTCGACCATCTCAACTGTCGCGGCTTCACCTGCTGGCCACAGGTACAGGGCCGCGGCACCAAAACCGGCGAACCCCATTACGGAAGCCACGCGTGGCCCTCGATGTCAATGGCAATTATCACCATTGTCCCCGACGACCTTGCCGCTACTATCATGGACCGTCTCCACGAGATGGACGAAGAAACACCCCGCCTCGGCCTCCGCGCCTTCACCTGGACTATCGACGCGACTATTTAAGATAGAAATCGGAGGAATCCGATAACATTAATAACATTACAATAAACAGCGAGGGCGCTCAGAGTCATTCTCTGAGCGCCCTCGTTATAGAGGCGGCGATTGGCCGAGATTAGCGGGGAGCGATGACGGTGATGGGAGTGCGGGGGGTTGATGTTGTCAATCCGCCGGCACGGAGGGTTGCAAACACGCGATAAATACCGTCGTCAATTCGGCGGCCGTTGTTGTCCTTGAGGTCCCAAGTGTAGGGGAATGTGACGTCGGCCTTGGATGTGTATATTGTCTCGCCGGCAGCGTTTTCAACAAAGATACGGCCGGTGAAATCCTCAACATCGAGTTTGTGTTCGAGCGACAATTCAACGTTGGCGCGGGCTGTATGGCAGTCGGTAACGAGAGCAACGTCGGCGTTGTTAATTACTCGGAAAGCGAGACGACGCGAGGTGTGGTTGCCGGCATTGTCGGCCACAAAGAGTTCGAGAACGTGGTCACCCTCAACGATGTTGCTGAAGTTGTAGGTCAGAGTGATAGAGCCGTCGGCGTTGTAGAGCATGGCGCCCTTAACGTCGGCGTATGAGCGGTTTCCGTCGAGGATGAGACGGGTAGAGCCACCGATGATGCTTGACGAGAAGTTGATACCGCTATCGTCGGCACCGATGCGAGCAACGAGAGTGCTGGCAGGGCCAACAACCGAGCCGTCGACAAAAGCGCGAGTGTTGAGATACATCTCTTCGATAACGGGCGCTGTTGTGTCCTCAAAACCGCTGTCGCCGGTGCCGTTTACAACCTTGACGATGGCGCGCTCGATGCCCGAGGCAGTGACGTTATTGGTCGAGCGGGCATAGAGGGTGATTTTGTTGTTGCTGCCAAAGTCCATGGGCTCGGGCGACACAACGGTTGTTTCCCAGCGGCCGTCCTTGACCGATGCAACATAGAGGCCGAGGATTTTCTCGTCGATTTCGATGTCAACGGGAGTGATATCGGTGTTGCTGGTGGTCAGCGAGGTGACTGTCGTCGGGCTATCATAGAGGGTGATGAACACCTCGCCGTTGAAGTCGGTATCTACATCGCCATCGGGGGTGGTGACAACGCCGGCCATCTTGAACGGGTCAACGGGATAGACGGCAACGGTATCGCCGGCTGTCTCGATGTCGTTTATTGCGGTTACCTTGACGCGGTCAACGGGACGATAGATGGGGAGGGCGGGGTCGCCGGCGAGGCCATAACAGAGATTGTTTTTGCGCTGGTTCTCGCTGTCAGAGTTTGTCTGGTTGTGGGTGCGAACGTAGGCGTCGCCAACACAGTCTCCTTCGTAGCCCGAGAAATAGTTGCGAGCAAAGGCTTCACTAAACACCTGGTTGTTAATCTGGTAAACCTTGCGGCCGGCGGCAACGATTGCGGGCGGACCGGCGGGGGTGAAGAGCAGGTCTTTGGCGATGTAGGACGATAGGTTGTCAAACTGGTAGGTCTCGCAGGTTGCAAGGAAAGTGATAGGAGCGGCGCCAAAAGTGATGCCGGTGATGTCATTGTTGGTCATGATGGTGCCAAGAATGTTGGCGCCACCGTGTCCGGTATAGGAGAAGAAGCCTTGGCCGCGCGCAAATGCCTCGCCATAGGCTTGACGAAGGCTCAGCGCGACGCCGTTTGATTTCTTGTAGAGCGCTGTGTATCCCTTGGTTACGTTGATAACGGGGTCGGCTTGGTTGATGATTCTTGAGAGCGAGTCGGCCTGAAGCAAATGGGAGTTGGCGTCGCCGTCGCCCGAGAGCAGGAGCGCTTGGTTGTAACTACCGTTGAATGGCGGGTTCATCAGGTATTCGCCGACTTTGGTGATATAACGGTCGAGAACGTTAACGTCATTGGAGGGGATGCGGCCAACGGCAACGTTCAGTCGGCGGGTGGTGATATTGGTGGCGCTCATGCCATCTTCAAGCATGCCAAAAAACGAGTCGGCGGCATAGCAAACCGAGACGTTGCAAGCATGGTCAAAGATTTCGGCCGGGAATGTCAGCAGGTTAGCGTCGGCGTCAGAAATGATTCCTCGGTTGTCGAAGGAGGCCTCGCCCATCAGGAGGATGTATTTCAGTTTGTTGCCGTCACGGTCATAGAACATCTTCATCATGCGGCGATAGCCGTCGACCGAGCGTGCGCCCGAACTGAACTCGTTGAAAATCTTCTGCTGGTCAACAACGAGAATGTCGAGACCCTGGGCATCGCGGTGATACCCTGCAAGGCGTTCGGCCTGAGGCAGAAGGTCTGCCACGGCGACGATTACCATGTCGGGAGTCTGGCGACCGTGTAGATTCTGGTTGTCAACGTTGCCTGCAAATTCAACTCCGGGGAACGTGCCATTGACGTCAAAAGCAACAACGGCCGGGCTGGCGTTGTCGCCGAGGACAAAGTTGAGTGTCGATGTCTCGGGATTGAAGTTGGTGATATATGAGCCGATGTTGTTGCGGTTGGTGATGTCCCAAACGAGGGTGTTGGGCGTAGCGTCGGTTATGTTCACCGGCTGGCGATAGGCGTTGGAAGGGAAGTTCATGCGCAACTCTGAGAGGCCTTTGAGCGAGTTGCGACGGGTATAGACGAGCGAAACGTTGTCAAGCGAGACAAACGAGACGGTCGACTGGGCCGGTTTCGCAAACTTGAAAGGTATCACCGTTGTGGTCGAGTCGACGAGATTGACGCGGATGTTACCCTGACTCGAGCGGTTAAACTCGTTGTAGGGCGACAGGACGCTATTGTCGGTCAATGTGCCGGCAGTGTGGTAATAAATCTTGACTCCATCACCGAGGGCGATTGCCGGGGTGATGCTCCCCTCGGTGCGCCCAACGTAGTTATAAAATATGCGTGCCTCAGTGTCTTGGGCCCAGTTGGCAAACGGCAACTCAAAAACACGACCTTCGGTGTCGATTTCGCGCGAGTAGAAGTTGGCCCCCATGCTGATTGGGTTATATTCTTCAGGCTCGATATAGACAAAGTTGACGTGGGTTGTCTCGGAATTCTCGGCGGCAGCCTGGAGATTGAGCGTTTGCGGGGTAATCGGCTCCTCGATGTCGCTCAAGAAATAGTAGCCGGCCAAGTCGCTGAGGTTTCGCTTGACGGCGAGTGTCTGGCCCTGATCAACATTGATGCTGACGTCGGCCTCGCCATAGAAAAGCAGGCGGTTCTCGCCGCGATAGACGGCCGTCAGTGGAAGGTCGTCGGGGTGTGAGGTCGAGGTAGAGTGGTCAGAGAGGAGGGCGACGCTGTAGCCATAGACGTTGACAGCCTCGGGATTATTGAAACCCCATTGGCGCAGTTGGTCGTAGGTAATCTGGTGAATACCGTTGCCGGTCACCTTGATTTTCACCCAGCGTCCCGAGTTGAGAATTGACTCGGACGAATAATACATCGAATTTAACGCCGAGGCCGTTACCGGAGCGAGTAGAGATGCTGTGGCCACAAGCGCTGAATAGAGTATTTTACTGTGTTTCATTGCTTTAATATATCTTAAGACCTTCAGGTTGTTAACAAAGAAAGGTTTATTTTATTTTGATTATTAAACTGTTTTCGATATTGTTGAGCCGATAGGCTATGTTGTCGTTGATAGCAAGCGTCAATGGCGGCTCAATGTAGCACGGCAGAATTATGTCGCCCATTTTCAGAGTCATAATCTCGCTGACGGCTGCAATCATGTTGTCGATGTCAATAGCCTCGGGGGTAACGCCGATGCGCAACGTCGGGTCGGCCTCGGGGGCAATGACAAACGGGTCGCCGGGCGCGGCGGCTTGCCATTTGCCGATGACCACACTGCCGTCCCAAGCCTTTACAATGTCGGGGCGTGCAATTTCGGGAACGACCGGCGAATTTGTCGGAAAAATGCGCGCCGAGAGGGCAACCTCGTCATAGTATCGCGCGGCAAACTTGGGGCTGATGGCTTTGCCGAGACGGCTGACGCGGTAGGAGGGACAGATGACAGCCTTAAAGCCGGTGTCGGTGCCCCAGTCGGGCAGAAACACCGGTTTTGGCGAAAGCACGGGTGCCGAGTCGGGATACAACTCGATTGCATGAACCGATTTAATCGGCTCGCCGGCTTTGCGGTTTATGGCTATCAGTTTCATTGACGTTCAAGTAGGTTTTTAGATGCCTGATTGAGCCAGGCGATTGTACATTAGTGCCAGATGGGCATAGATTGAAGTGTTGGAAACCACAATCTCGCCGGCGGTCCTGATGCGGATAGGGGTGAAGTTCCACAGAGCCTTAAAGCCGGCGCCAACCATCATGTCGGTCACTTCTTGGGCAACCTCGACGGGGACGGTCAGGATGCCAATCTCGGCCGAGAGTTCGCGGCGAATGTCGGCGAGTCGGGACATGTCATAGACCGGCACGCCGGCAATCGAGGTGCCGATTTTCTCCTTGTTGACATCAAGGGCGGCGACGATGTTGAGGCCATATCGCTGCAAGCCCGAGTCGGCGAGCAAAGCCGAGCCGAGCGAGCCAACACCGGCGATGACCGCGTTGTGGCTCTTCTTGAAGCCGAGGAAGTCCTGAAGGACTTGCTCGAGTGAAGCCACGTCATAGCCTATGCGCGTTTTGCCCTTGATGTCGAGAAATGACAGGTCTTTGGCAATCTGTGACGCGTCGACGTCGAGTTCGCGGGCAATCAGTGTAGATGAAACATATTCCACGCCGGCAGCATTAAGCATGCTGACGTAGGAAAGATACCAGGGCAGGCGGCGTAGCGTCGGCTCGGGTAACTGTGCTCGTGTTTCGGTCTGCAACATAGGTCTATAATTCAACTTTGAGGCTTAAACGGTGATGCTTCAAATCATTCTGCAAAGGTAGGAAAAATTTCCAATGTAGGACGTATTTTTACGCATTTTAACGCCAGCCGCATAAAAATCAGTGTGCAGTGACGGCAATGCGCTTGGACATAGACGTTGACGTGGCGCCACCGTCGGCCGACAATGATGCGCGATAAAGGTAGATGCCGCGTGGAACGCGACGTCCCGAGCGGTCGGTCAAGTCCCAGACGACGGGAGCAGTGCGGAACATGTCGCTGCGGCCGGTGACGGTCGAACTCCACTCGAGACGGCCGTTGAGGTTAAACACCTCGACGGTGACGGTCAGGCGAGCGTCGGGGCGATTGTGCTCGATGTAGAAGCGGGCCTCGGTCGACGCGGGATTGGTGTCGGTATAGACGTCAAAAATCTTTGGCATAGCACCGGCGTCGACAAAGAAGTCGAGCGACGTCTCGGTGGGGTTGTTGCTTGTGTCCCAGACGCGGAGCATCAGCGTGTGGGCGCCGTCCCTGAGCGCCGAGATGGGGTAGGCGATGGTTCCCGAGGGCGACCCGTCTTCGGCGGGTGTGAAATATTGAGCAACATCGGTCAGGCTGATGTTGTTGTCGATGCGCAGCGACATCTGGTGACCGATGCCGGCTGTCGATAGGTTGATGCCGATGTTGTCACTGACCGACGCTATCAGCAGCGGGGCGCTATCGACCGTGCCGCCGTTTTCAAACGAACTATGGTTCAGGTAGATATAGTCTATCGTCGGGGCGATTGAGTCAACGCGAGCCGCAGTATCATAGCCATAGACATAGAAGTTGCGGTTAATACCCGTTGCTCGTCGTCCGCCGGTTTCCTCGGCGATGATGCTCATAGTGGCGGGACGATAGTTTTGAACCACATCTGACGGCATCGGGGCTGTCAGCGTGAAGCGGCCACCCTCAACAACGGCACGGCCCGAGTAGAGCATGTCGCCGTGCTGCTCATAGTTGGCAACCTTGCCGGGGTTGTCATCGGTGCCGCGGCCAAGGGTGGTGGTGGTCTGCTCGGCGTCATAGATGACGAGCGAGATGGTGCCGTTGAAGTCATTCAGATGGTTGCCGACGGCATCAACGATGCGCCCGGTGACGACGGCGTTCTGGTGGGCCTGAATGGTTGCCGGCTCCAGATTGGGGTCGGGGTTCTCGACGTTGACACCGTTGATGGCCTCGACAATTACATGATTGTCGGGCGTCGACAGCGGGAGCGCCGGGTCGCCAAAGATGACGTAACGCAAGCGGTTGCTGTCGGGCATAATCTGGGAAGGAGTGCTGGATGCCGAGTAGCCGTTTTTGGCACGGCGAATAATCTCGCCAAAACGGTAAAGGCGGCCGCGGTCGTCGCGCTCGGCGATGGCGCGCGAGAGGTTGCCGGTCAAGTTGCCGTTTTGAACGATGTAGACCGGACGAGTGGCTGTGCATGCGGCCACGGTTCCTCCGCCGTCGGTCAGCAACATCGACTCGGCGCCCGATGTTTCCTCGCTGTCCCAGCGGCCGAAGTCACAGGTGGCGGCAAAGAGCACCGGCACGCGGCTGAGGTAAAACTCTGACACCTCGGCCGAGGTGATAAGGTTCTCGTGGGTCCAACTGTTATGGGAAGCATGGCCTATGTATTGCCACCAAACGACACCCTCGTTCAACTTGCGGTCCATATTGCTCCGGGCATCTGGAACGCGGTTGTTAATCTTGTTGTAGGCATCAAGGTAGACCTTGTTGACAAGGAAACGGTCCTCGCCGCCAAAGGCGGTCAGATTGCGTTCAAATGTCTCGGCCTGGTCCAGATGGGTACCGTTATCCTGGTCGTCGGCAATGACAAGCATCTGGTTGAGCCACTGGCCCGACGGGGGATTTTTCATATATTGGGTCAACTTGTCGACATAAATGCGCGCCGAGGCGGCATCGCTTACCGGCAATCGGCCAACGGCAATGCGCAGGTAGGCAATCGACTGGTTGAGGCCGGTGTTGTCGTCGAGCATCGCAAGGATGTCGTCGCTGGAGTAGGAGTAGTTGTCGTTGATGGAAATATCGGTTTGCCACACCGGCAGAGTCTCGGTGGTGACACCTTTGAGGGCGCCCGTCTTGCGGCGGTGGTCGTAGGTCGGGCGGCCGATAAGCATGCAGTATTGCAACTGCGGGCCGGCCGGATTAGCGCGTCCGCGGTCATAGAACATCTTCAGCAGGCGACGGAATGCGCCGGGGTCGGGCATGCCTGATGAGAACTCGTTATAGGCTTCGGCGTCGGTGACAACCAGTACTTTAAGCGAGTCGCGGTCGGCGCGGTGAAGGTCGGCAATGGTGTTGGCATAGTTGACGAGCCCGGGGACGGTGATGATGACCATCTCGGGCGTCTCGGCGGCGTGGATGTTCTGGTTGGTGACTGAGGCTGTCGACGTGATGCTGTTCATCGATGCCGTTTCGGTCCATGCGATATAGGTGCGACGACCGGTGTATTCACCCGTCCAACTTACGCTTTGGCCACCATCGGCCTTGACGTTCATCTCGAGGATGTTAAGGGGATTTGTGACGTCCCACACGTGTAGCCCCGCGACCGAACTGACGCCGCTGAGTCTGACGGCCGGGGTCGAGGTCGTGAAAATCAGCGAGCCGGTTGCCGGCAGCGAGATGGGGCGGGTATAGTTGATGTCTATGCGGTCAAGATAGGCCGATTTGAGGGCGCCCGCCGGGTTATGGGTAATGGAGAGGTCAAGTTTGTTGCTGTTGAGTTGGAATGTTTTTTGCGATAGACAAGTATCGCCATAACAGTAGGTTCCGGTTGCGCGCGGAATATTATCGGCCGTCGACACGGGCAATTTCTTGCCGTTGGCAGTGTAGGAAACCGAGGTTCCGGCGTTTGGAGAATTGGCAAAAAAACGCGTCTGCATCCACACATCGGTTCCCTCCACGCGGTCAATCAGCGGGAAGTTAAACGAGCGCGTAGGGGTGAGGAAAAAGTCCTCGCCATAGAGGTTGTGTCCGGTCTCGAAGATAGATACTTGGTCGAGTTCGTGATAGAGGCGCTCGGTAAAAGTGGTAGCCACTTTGGCAGCGCCGTCAACACCGGGGATGCCGTCGGTGGCGACGGTAGCCGGCTCGTCGGTTTCGGTCAGGTAATAATAGCAAGTCTCGGTGTAGGGGTTGATAACATGTTCCATCCACCCCTCGCGGGCTGCGCTACCGGGCGCAGTGCGCCACCCCTCCGGCCCCGAGGCATAGAAAACAATGCCTCGCGAGGTCACAACCGAGGCAACACGCGGCAAGTCATCGACATACTTGTCGATTGACAGCAAGTCGCTCAACCGCTCGCCGCCATACCCGAAGACGCCAACGCGCTCGGGGTTACTGAAACCAAGCGACTGCAGTTGACTGTTGGTAATCAGGTGCATACCGGTGGTCGTAACACCCACCTTGACCCATCGCCCCTCGGCAAGACGCGAGTTCTCGGCAAATGAGGTCAGGGGCAGAGCCTCGACCCCGGGCGTAACGGTCGTCGCCACTATCGCCGTGACCACAATCGCTATAAGCCTCGTATAAAAGAAATGTATATCTAATTTCATATCTAAATAATCTTGAAAACCGGGCAAAACCACACAAATCGCTCTAAATTGCGCAAGGTCTACCCTCAATATAACGAATCTTCACCCCCTTTTATTATAGTTAAAAGATAATAATGTGTAGGTAATAACCGCTTTTCATTGATGGTATTACCTTTGGTGACGATGTGTTTATGGGGAGCGGGGTTAGTATCGTGAAATGGGTGCTTTCTGAGTGGATGTCAGTGGCCGAGGCGTTGGCGGAGCTGGGAGGGGGTTTCGCCAAATTGGTCGTGGAAGCATTTGGAGAAGTAGGCTGCCGAGGAGAAACCTACCTCAAAGCCGACTTCGCTGATTGTGAGGTCGCTGGTGGTCAGCAGTCGGCGCGCCTGCTTGAGACGCATGTTGCGCAATAGTTCGACGGGCGAGTAGTTGGTCAGGGCTTTTATCTTGCGATAGAATTGCGAGCGCGCCAGGCCCAGTTCGGCAGCCAGACTCTCGACGTTGAGCGACGGGTCGGCCATCTTTTCGCTGACAAGTTCCACAAAGCGGTGATAGAACTCGTCGTCAAGTCCCGATGCGCCTTTCTTGAGTTTATCCTCGTCACGAGCCTCGGGAGCGGGTTTGTCGACGGCAGCAGTCGCGGTTGACGATGTTTCCTTCCATAAGTTGCTGATTATGCGACGATTCTCGATGAGTGAGCGGAGCCGCGCTTTGAGCACATCGGTGTTAAACGGCTTGGACAGATAGCCGTCGGCACCGCTTTCATAGCCTTGAACGCGCTGCTCGTCCATCGAGCAAGCGGTCAGCATCAACACCGGGATGTGAGAAGTCGAGACCTCGGTGCGGAGAAGCCGTGTGCACTCCATGCCATCCATCACCGGCATCATCACGTCACAAATTATCACGTCGGGCACATATTTGGTGGCCATACGGATACCGGCACGGCCGTGTGTTGCAGTCAGGACGTTATATTCATCACCAAGCAACCGGCGGATTAGATTGAGAATATCCTCGT
>JAFLTK010000028.1 GCA_022511505.1 Muribaculaceae bacterium | reverse complement strand
TCGGATTATAAGAACCTATCCTTTCAATAAATTTACCATCACGTGGTGCCCTGCTGTCGGCGATAACAATAGGATAAAACGCATAGTTCTTGCGACCATGACGCTGTAATCTGATTTTTGTTGCCATTAAAAGTTTTGTTTTGTAAGTGGTTTGTATTGTGAACCCAACACGTGGGCTCGGTTAATCGGGTGCAAAGATAGTGATTTTTGTTTGTTCTGCAAAATTCTTTTTGATATTTTTTGACGAGAAAATGTAAAGGCTGTAAAGGCTTGAAAGATGTGGGTGATGAGAATCGAGGAGCAGGAGCTCCTCGTCACGTGCAAAGGCGACGTTCGGCTGGAATTATGGAACCGGAGTTCCTTGTCACGGAAAAACGGGGCGCGCGGGGATGGGTGTCCTCGCGCGTCGCGGTGGGTAGGGGGATGGTGGGGTTAGTTCTCGGGGGAGAATTGGTCTTTACCTACTCCGCATACGGGGCAGACAAAGTCTTCGGGAAGGTCTTCAAACTTGGTACCGGGCTCGATACCGTTTTCGGGGTCTCCTTTTGCGGGGTCGTATTCCCAGCCGCAAACGTCACATACATATTTTTCCATAATTTTATGATGTTGGTGTCCCCGCACAGCTCGCTGCGCTCGCAAGTACGGGGTTATTGAAATTTTCATCGCTCCGCGATGTTGATGGTTTTGGTGATTGTTGTTATTGTTGTTGTTATTGTTGTTGATGTCTCAGTAAAAACACTAACAACAGTAAAAACATTAACAACTTCAACTTGAGCGAAGCGAAAGTTGAATGACGAGGGCTTTGAATTGCTCGGGCGCGCGGAGCGAGTGGGGAGTGCCGGGACGCATGGTGATGAAGTCACCGGCGCGAAGGGTGTGGGTGACGTCGTCGACGGTTATCTCGGCCGTGCCTTCGATGATTTGCACCATGACGTCGGCCGGGGCGGTGTGGGTGGCAAGGTCGACATCGATGTCAAAGGCGAGCATCATGATGATACCGCTCTCGTTTTGAACAAGAACGCGGCTCGCGATGCCTTGGGGTTTGTAGTCTAATGATGTGTTGAGGTTCATGACGGGTTGTTTTTGATAATATAACACTGATGGCGGTTGGTTTGTTCATTAATTCAAAAGAACTAACCAATAACTAACCAAAACTAACCTAATGTAAATGTTAATAGATAATAGATAATAATTAAAATATCAAATCAAAAAAGAGTTGTTGATGGTGATGGTTAAGGAATAGGGGTAAAGGGGTGATTGGTGATGGTTACTTTTGTCGGAGAGATTGTCCCTCCAGGACAATTCCCTGTTATCACGTTCCACCCCGCACAGCTCGCTGCGCTCGCATGTACGGGGTTAATGAAAGAGAAGCCGCTCCGCGGCTCGCAAAAACGACCCTCCACCACCAACAACAACAATAACAACACCATCAATCAACATCGCGGAGCGATGACAATTTCAATAACCCCGTACAAGCGCGCAGCGCGCAGTGCGGGGTAAGGGCTCCTCCCAGAGAATCGTCCCGGAGGGACGAGATTTCGGGAAAGAATTTTAAGAGTTAAGGAATAGGGGTGAAGGGATGGTTGGCGAGGGTTACTTTTGTCGGTGGGAATTCAACCTGAGAGATTGTCCCTCCAGGACAATTCTCGCCTCCCGTTCCACCCCGCACAGCTCGCTGCGCTCGCATGTACGGGGTTAATGAAAGAGATGCCGCTCCGCGGCACGCGTAGTTTATAATTCAACTCATCGCTTCGCTTGAGTTGAAGGTTATAAGGTTAAAAGGTTAAAGGGGAGAGGGTATTTCGCGCTAGCGCTCGCACAGCCCCAAATCAATAACAACAATAACAATATCAACAACAACCAGTTTAACCAATCCAAAATCAATCAATTATGGAAGATATAAGGAGAGATAGCTTTGTTTTTTATCGCAGTTTTGTGGAAATTCTCGAGATGCTTGGGCCCGAGGACGCCAAGCGCTATGCGGTGGCGCTGGGTCGCTATGCCCTTGACGAGGAGGAGCCTGAGCTGGAGGGCCTTACCAAGATGCTGTGGGTCCAAGCCAAGCCACAGCTGGATGCCAACCTGCGTCGAAGCCGGGCGGGCCGACGTGGCGGTGCGCCCAAGGGTAGCAGCAACAACCCCCGAGGCCGTGCCGGCAACTCTAACCCCATTGAGGAACCCCAAAATGAACCGACATCACCAACACCACCATCAACACCACCATCACCTCAGGCCCCCACCATCCGCGAGGTCGTTGACCACTTTACCGCCGCAGGGTGTGCCTACAAAGGCGAGGAGTTTTTCCACTACTACGACGCCCGCGGTTGGAGGATAAACGACACGCCTATCACGTCGTGGAAAGCCGTCGCCAAGTCGTGGATTGCCAAGAGCAACCCCGCGCCCGCGGCCGCGCCCGTCGACCCCAAACTCGGGGTAGGAGAGACGCGCGACGCCAACGGGGTGAGAATCTACGGGTTGAGTAAGACGCCCGTGCCCGAGGACGCTCCCCCTCGCCCCGGTGCCCACTTTTGGTGGAATAAAGTGACCCAAATGTGGGACGATTTGTGATTCAAATCGCGCAAGCGCTCGCACAGCCCCAAATCAACAATAACAACAACTATTCCTCTCTCGCTTCGCTCGCGAGGAAGTTTAGAGTTTAAAGTTTAATCACTATCACCAAATGAAAGATTATCAGGACTTTGGGATTGAAGTCCCATCAGGACGCGCTTCGGGCCACGTCAAGGTCTTCTGCCCGCAATGCCACTCACGACGCACTAACAAAAAGGACCGCAGCCTGTCGGTTGACCTTGACCACGGAGTGTGGAAATGCCACTACTGCGGGTGGAAAGGGACGCTGAACGTGGGGCGCCGCTCGCTGTCGCCCGTCAGAAAGACCTACCGCCGCCCTCGCCCCCAAAACGCTACCGCCGCGCTCTCTGACGCCACCCTGCAGTGGTTTGCCTCGCGTGGAATCTCGCGCGCCACCCTCGAGATGGCCAAGATTACCGAGGGTGAACACTTCATGCCCCAACTGGGGTCTAACCAAAACACCATCCAGTTTAATTTCTACCTCGACAACGAGCTGATAAACGTCAAGTATCGCACTCTCGCCAAGGACTTTGCGCTCGAGTCGGGTGCCGAACTGATTCCCTACAACATCGACGCCATCACTGCCCAACGCGAGTGTATCATCACCGAGGGAGAGATGGATTGCCTGTCGTTTCTGGAGGTCGGGAGAAAGAATTGCATCAGTGTGCCCAACGGCGCGAGCCGCAATCTTTCCTATCTCGACGACTTCATCGACGGGTGGTTTGAGGACAAGACGACCATCTACATCGCCGTCGACACCGACGCCAAGGGCCTCGAACTGAGGGAGGAACTTATCCGCCGCTTTGGAAGCGAGCGCTGCCGCGTGGTCACATACGGAGAGGGGTGCAAGGACGCCAACGAGCACCTGATGAAATATGGTCGCGAGAGCCTGCTGGAATGTCTCGCCGGCGCTGCCGAGATTAAGGTCGAGGGAGTGTTCACCCTGACCGACTTTGAGGAGAGTCTCGACGCCCTCTACCTGAGCGGAATGAACCAGGGAGTCACCATTGGACACCCCAACTTTGACACCCTGTGCAGTTTCGAGACCAAGCGCCTTGCCGTCATCACCGGAGTGCCCGGAAGCGGAAAAAGCGAGTTTCTCGACGAGATTGCCGAGCGCCTCAACATCCGCTATGACTGGCGCTTTGCCTTCTTCAGCCCCGAGAACGCCCCTTTGGAATACCATGCCGGGAAGCTGATAGAGAAACTGACCGGGAAAGCCTTCAGTGTCAACACCTTGACCCGCGCCGAGTTTGACCAAGCCAAAACCCACATCCGTCAAAACTTCTTCTTCATCAACCCCGGGGAAGATTTCAGTGTCGACACCATCCTCTCCAAAGCCCGCTATCTCATCCGCCGCTATGGAATCAAAGCCCTTGTCATCGACCCCTTCAACCGCCTTGACATCGACACTGCCGGCAACAAGGAAACCGACGCCGTTCGCGACATCCTCAAGCGCCTCATCAGCTTTGCCCAGCAAAACGACGTCCTCATCTTTGTCATGGCCCATCCCACCAAACTGCGCTCTGACAAAGGAGCCGTCCAACCCCCGACGCTTTATGACATCGCCGGGTCGGCCCACTTCTACAACATGGCCGACTATGGGATTGTTGTTCACCGAGACACCTCCAACGAGGTCGTCGAGATAAGGGTCTGCAAAGTGCGCTTCAAGCACCTGGGAACGCGCGGCGTCGCCAAGATGAGATACAACATGATTAACGGCCGCTATGCCCCCTACACCGACCAACCCCTCCCCTGGGACAACAACAGCCACCTTCCCCCCATCGACTACAATAACACCAACAACACCCAATCCCTTTTCCACCCAGCGGAGGTTGCGCGCGAGAAACGCTATCACTGGGATTTGTGATAGGGGAGAGGGGAATATCTCGCGCAAGCGCTCGCACAGCCCCAAATCAACAACAACAATAACAATAACAACAACACCATCAATCAACCGCGGGAGAGTTTGCGCGAGAATGGAAAAATGATTACCTTTGCAGTCGGAGAATTTGAACGAAATGTATAATACGTTATTACCTATAATAGATAAAGAGACGGTCGCGAGGTTGCACGCCTTGATAGGTCGCGCCGAGAAGATTGTCATTACGTGTCACGTGTCGCCCGACGGTGACGCTATCGGTTCGTCGATGGGTCTGTGTCAGGTGTTGAAAGCCATGGGTAAACAAGCCACGGTTATCACGCCCGACATGCCTCCGCGCCAACTCCAGTTTTTCCCGAATATCAAGTCGATAGTAGTCGCGTCGTGTCATCCGCATACTGCCCGCCGCCTGACGGCCGAAGCCGACCTTATTTTCTGCTTGGATTTCAACGACTTGCGCCGCGTGGACAAGTTTGCCGACGCGCTGAAACAGGCCACGGCCGATGTCGTCTTGATTGACCACCACCTCGACCCGACGGTCAAAGCCACCGTCACCATCTCCCACCCTGAGATTTCGTCGACAAGCGCGCTGGTCTATCGGGTGTTGCACGACCTGACGTTGACCGACTTCCTGTCGCCGCTCGGTGCCACCGCCATCTACACGGGTATGATGACCGACACGGGAAACTTCTCCTACAACTCGCTCGACCCGTCGCTGTATCTGATTGTGGCCGACTTGGTGTCGCGCGGAGTGGACAAGGACGCCGTCTATCGCGAGGTGTTCAACACGTCGAGCCTGTCGAGGGTGCGAATCCAAGGATATGCCGCGAGCCGCAAGCTCGAGCTGTTCCCCGAGGCGGGAACCGCGCTTATCACCTTGAGCCGCCGCGAGCTCGACGAGTTTGAGTATGAAAAGGGAGACACCGAGACGCTTGTCAACCTGCCGCTGAGCATTCCCGGAATCGTCTGCTCGGTGTTTATGCGCCAGGACGAGGACGATTATGTCAAGATATCGACCCGCTCCAAGGGTGATTTCCCGGTCAACAAGGTCTGTGAACGCTACTTTGGCGGTGGCGGACATCTGAACGCCGCCGGTGGAGAGTGGAACGGGACGCTCGACGAGGCTGTTGCCCGCTTCTTGGAGTTGGTCAAGGGCGGATATTTCCCGTGGGGTAACAAAGAATGATGTTTAATCTGTTAACTACAAGATATTTAGATGAAATTGTTCAAAAGACTGTTTTTAATGATAATGACGGGCGCGGCGCTGACGATGGCAGTCAGTTCTTGCAACGACGACCGCAGTTATGCCGACCTGTTGAAGCTCGAGGACCAGTCGGTCAACCACTTTCTGTCCAACCAGCGTCTCGAGCTGTCGATACCCGCCGACAGTGTCTTTGAGGTAGGTCCGCAGGCTCCCTACTATCAACTTGACGAGGACGGGACGGTGTTTATGCAGGTGCTCAGCACCGGGACAACCGAGAAAGCCGAGACCGGCGACCGCATCTATTTCCGCTTCATGCGCTATAACCTCAACTACTATGAGGAGGGAGAGTCGATGACCGGTAGCGGTAATGCCGACAATGTCAGCCCCGACGCCGTCGGGCCGACTTTCTTTGTCTATGGAAACATGACCAACACCAACAGTTACCAGTGGGGTCCCGGAATCCAGATGCCGATGCGCTTTCTGGGCTATGACGCCAAGGTCAACCTCATCATCAAATCACGCTCGGGCCTGATCAGCGAGGAATCGAGTGTGGTTCCCTATCTCTACACCATAACCTACTATAAACCGTTGACTTAATTCAACTCTTCGCTTCGCTTGAGTTGAAGTTTTTAATGTTGTTAATGTTTTTAATGTTGTTAATGTTTTTACTGAGACAACAACAACATCAATAACATCAATAACAACAATAACAACAATAACAACACTAACAACAATAACATCAATAACATCATCAACAACAAATATAACCACCTATGTCACTTATAAAGTCAATCTCGGGAATCCGCGGAACGATTGGAGGCCCGCAGGGCGATGGCCTGTCGCCCCTTGATGTAGTCAAATTCACAGCCGCCTACGCCACCTTTATCGCCCGCAACACCGAGCCGGGTGTCACGGGACGCCGCACGATTGTCGTCGGTCGCGACGCCCGTCTGTCGGGTCCGATGGTCGAGAAAATCGTCGTCGGGACGCTTCAGGCCATGGGTATGGATGTTGTCAACATCGGACTCGCGTCGACCCCCACGACCGAAATTGCCGTCACCGGAGAACGCGCCGCCGGTGGTATCATCCTGACCGCTTCCCACAATCCCCGTCAGTGGAACGCACTTAAGTTGCTTAACAGCGACGGGGAGTTCCTTAACGATGCTCAGGGCAAGGAAGTGCTCGCCATTGCCGAGAAAGAAGACTTCACATGGGCCGACGTTGACGACCTCGGTAATGTAACCGTCAACGAGACCTACAACCGCCGCCACATCGAGATGGTGCTCGACCTCGACCTTGTTGATGTTGAAGCCATTAAGGCCGCCAACCTGACCGTTGCCGTCGATGCCGTCAACAGCGTGGGCGGTGTGGTTATCCCCGAGTTGCTTAAAGCCCTCGGTGTCAAGAAAGTAGTTGAACTCAACTGCGAGCCCACCGGTCAGTTTGCCCACACTCCCGAGCCTATCCCCGAAAATCTGACCCAAATCTCGTCGCTGATGGCCCGCGGTGGTATCGACGTAGGTGTCGTTGTTGACCCCGACGTTGACCGCCTCGCGCTCGTGATGGAAAACGGTGAGATGTTTGTCGAGGAATACACCCTCGTGTCGGTTGCCGACTATGTGCTTGGCCACACTCCCGGGTCGACCGTCAGCAACCTCAGTTCGTCACGCGCCCTGCGCGACGTCACCCGCGCCCACGGATGCACCTACACCGCCGCCGCCGTCGGAGAAGTCAACGTGACCACCAAGATGAAAGAGACCGGAGCCGTCATTGGCGGCGAGGGCAACGGTGGTGTCATCTATCCCGCCGCCCACTATGGCCGCGACGCCCTCGTCGGTGTCGCCCTGTTCCTGACCTTGCTTGCCAAGAGCGGTAAAAAGATGACCGAACTCAAAGCCACCTATCCCGCCTATTCAATCTCCAAAAACAAAATCGAACTGACCCCCGACATCGATATCGACGCCGTTCTCGACTCGGTCAAGGCCCGTTATGCCGGTGAGGAAATCACTGATATCGATGGAGTTAAGATTGATTTTGCCGATAGTTGGGTCCACCTGCGCAAGTCGAACACCGAGCCCATCATCCGCATCTACAGCGAGGCCTCGACCCCCGAAGCCGCCGACGCCCTCGCCCGTGCCATCAAAGCCGAGATAGAAAACAATTAGGGACGCGATCTCGCGCAAGCGCTCGCACAGCCCCAAATCAACAACAACAACAATAACAACATCAACAACATCAACAACAACATCAACAACAACAACAATAACATCAACAACAAGATGTTTAAGACGATGCTCATCGCCGGTTGTGGCGGGTTTGTCGGGACCTGTTGCCGATATTTGGTGATACGCCTCTGCGCCGACCATGTCGTGACACGTTTCCCCCTCGCCACCTTTCTGGTCAACATAATCGGTTGCTTCTTGGTAGGTCTGATTTACGGACTGATTGAGAAGACCGATTTGCTACCCGCGAGCGCCACCGTGCCGCTGGTAATCGGTTTTTGCGGAGGGTTCACCACCTTCTCCAGTTTTGCCAACGAGATTTGGAATATCGGGAGCCGCGGAGACCTGCTGCTGTCGATATTCTATATGACGGTCAGTATCGTCGTCGGGTTGCTGCTGGTGTGGTGTGGTCGAGCGGTAGTAGTGAAGTAGATAGTCTCTTGTAATAATTTCGCGCAAGCGCTCGCACAGCCCCAAATCATCAACAACACCAACAACAATAACAACACCAAAGAATGAAAGTTCTGAAATTTGGAGGAACGTCGGTCGGGACGGTCGCCAGCCTTGAAAATGTCAAAAAGATAGTCGCCGACAAGGCGGGAGAGTCGCCGCTGATTGTCGTCGTGTCGGCCCTCGGAGGGATTACCGACTCGCTGATAGCCGGTGCCAACGCTGCCGTCACGGGACGCGGTCACATCGAGATATTTGAACAGATTGCCGCCCGCCATCGCGAGGTAATTGCCGGTGTTGTCGACGTTGCCCGCCGTCCGGTCGTGTCGCTACGTGTCGAGCAACTCCTTGAGGAACTTTTCAATATCTATCGCGGGGTCAGCCTCATCGGGGACCTGTCGAGTCGCACGCTCGACATCATCGTCAGTTATGGTGAACGCATGTCGAGCGTCATCGTGTCGTCGATGCTCGAAAACGCCCGCCTCTTTGACTCTCGCGAGTTCATCAAAACCGTCACTCAGGGTGGTCGCGAGGTGCTTGACTCGACCACGACCGCGCGACTCGTCGAGCAGACGCTCGGAGCCGGGGAATGGACCGTAGCCGTGGTCCCCGGGTTCATCTCCTCCAACGCCGTGGACTCTCGCATTACCAACCTCGGTCGCGGAGGAAGTGACTATACCGCCGCCATCATCGCCGCCACGCTCGGTGCCGACGTGCTCGAAATCTGGACTGACGTCGACGGGTTCATGACCGCCGACCCGCGAGTGATTAACAAGACCTACGTCATTGACCGACTGTCGTTTGTCGAAGCGATGGAGTTGTGCCACTTCGGTGCCAAAGTCATCTATCCGCCGACAATCTACCCCGTCTATCACGCCGACATCCCCGTCTACATCAAAAACACCTTCAACCCCTCGGCCCCCGGAACGCTCATCACGCGCACCGGCTCTCCGCGCCCCGGGAACAAAGCCGTCAAGGGTATCTCGTCGATTAACGACACCTGCCTTGTGACCGTCTCGGGTCCCGGTATGGTCGGTGTCAAGGGTATTAACGCGCGCATTTTCAACGCGTTGACACGTGCCGGGGTCAGTGTGTTCCTCGTCGCCCAAGCCTCGAGTGAAAACAACACCTCGATAGGTGTCCGCGCTCAGGATGCCGCCACCGCCGTCGAGGCCCTTTGCGACGAGTTTGCCGCCGAGATTGCCTCGGGAGAAATCAACCCCGTCACCGCCCGCGACGGCCTCGCCACGATAGCCATCGTCGGCGAGAGCATGAAAGACTCGCCCGGTGTAGCCGGTCGCATGTTTAACACGCTGGGACGCAACGGTATAGGAGTCGTAGCCTTTGCTCAGGGAGCCTCGGGTATCAACATTTCGGCCGTCATCGAGCAGCGTGACCTGCGCAAGTCGCTCAACGTGCTCCACGACGCGCTGTTCCTCAGCGACAGCGGAGTGCTCAACATCTTCCTCGCCGGGACCGGTAACGTCGGTGGGCCGCTGTTGAAACAGATTGCCGCCCAGCAGGATAACTTGATGAAAAACAAGGCGTTGAAACTCAACGTGGTAGGTATCGCCAATTCGCGTAAATGCCACTTTGACCGCGACGGTATCGACCTCGACCGCTACCGCGACCTCCTTGACGCCGGCAGTATCGTCTCCTCGCCTCAGGTCATCCTCGACCACATCCTGCAGATGAACATCTACAACCCGGTCTTTGTCGACTGCACCGCCAACGCCGCTATCGCCGCCCTCTATCCGACGCTGTTGCAACACAACGTCAACGTCGTTGCCGCCAACAAGACCGCCGCCTCGGGAGACCTCAACAACTACCTGACACTGAAACAGATAGCGCGCGACCGCGACGTCAAATTCCTGTTTGAAACCAACGTCGGTGCCGGCCTGCCAATCATCAACACAATCAACTCGCTCATCAACTCAGGAGACCGTATACTGAAGATTGAAGCCGTCCTCTCCGGAACCCTCAACTACATCTTCAACACCATCAGTTCAACCATCCCGATGAGCCGCGCCGTCGAGATGGCCATCGAGGCAGGGTATGCCGAGCCCGACCCGCGCGTCGACCTCTCGGGACGCGACGTGGTGCGCAAGATAGTTATCCTCGCCCGCGAGTCGGGTTATGCCGTCGAGGCCGAGGACACCCTCATCGAGCCAATCATCCCCGCCGACGTCATGCAAGCCCCGTCGGTCGAGGAGTTTATGGAACGCCTCAAGACGCTCGACCCGATGTTTGAGCAGACACGCCGCGAGGCCGCCGACGCCGGCGAGCGTTTCCGCTTCATCGCCACTCTGGAGGAGGGACGCCTCAGTGTCGCCCTCAACCGCGTCGGGCCGTCCCATCCGTTCTACTCGCTCGAGGGTAGCAACAATATCATCCTGCTGACAACCGAACGCTACCGCGAGTTCCCAATCGAGATAAAAGGATATGGAGCAGGGGCCGAAGTGACCGCTGCCGGTGTGTTTGCCGA
>JAFLTK010000027.1 GCA_022511505.1 Muribaculaceae bacterium | reverse complement strand
ACTTGGGGCGACTACACCAAGACTTCGGTCCTCGGCAACAACCTGTTTTTCTGCCTGATAGCCGGCGCGTTGTGGTACAGCCAGTTCTTTGGCCTCGCCCTCGGTAAAGGCTTCCTGACCTCGTCGGAGACGCTGACCACGCTGTCGTTCTGCATCCTGATGGCCTTGAACGTCGTGTTCTCCAACGTGTGGGGCATCATCCTCAAGGAGTGGAAAGGCTGCTCGCCCAAAACTATCGCCGTGCTCGTCATCGGCATCATCGTTCTGATTGTTTCATGTTTCCTCCCCCAACTTGTTTAACCAATTAATAAACAGTATATTAAGTTATGTCAATATTAGATAATCGCCCGGCACTCGCTGCCGAGGTTGAGAAAGTTGCCGAGGTTGCCGGCTATCTGTGGACCAAAGGGTGGGCCGAGCGCAACGGCGGTAATATCACCGTCAACGTCACCGAGCAGGTCGACGACACTTTGCGCGCAATGCCCGCCATCGCCGGTCCGTTCCCCATCGGCATGACCCTTCCCCACATCAAAGGGTGCTATTTCTATTGCAAAGGCACCAATCGCCGCATGCGTGACCTCGCCCGTTGGCCCATGGACAACGGCTCGGTAATCCGCATCCTCGACGACTGCACCTCCTACGAAATTGTTGGCGACAAGCCCGTTATGCCTACCTCAGAGTTGCCCTCCCACCTCGCCGTTCACGACGACCTTATCGCCAAAGGCTCAAACTATCGCGCCTCGGTTCACACCCATCCCATCGAACTCGTCGCCATGAGCCACAACCCCGAGTTCCTCAAAAAGGACGTGCTGACCAACATTCTTTGGAGCATGATACCCGAGACCAAAGCATTCTGTCCCCGCGGTCTCGGCATCGTCCCCTACATGCTCCCCTCGTCGACCGAACTCGCCGAGGCAACCATCGCCACCCTCAACGACGACTATGACGTCGTCATGTGGGAAAAGCACGGCGTCTTTGCCGTAGGTCCCGACGTCATGGAAGCCTTCGACATGATCGACACCCTCACCAAGAGCGCCATCATCTATCGCGATGCCTGCTCTATGGGATTCATCCCCACCGGCATGACCCCCGAGCAGATGAAAGAACTATCTGACGTCTTCCATCTCCCCAAATAAACCCCATTCTCGGATAATCGTTCGTCAATGGCGCGGTGTTAGCCCTTAGGCTATCCCCGCGCCATTGTTTCCTATATTCAGTAGGCAGGGTCTACATTTCTGCCAAAAAATTGATTTCGTCGAGTGCCATTTGGGCGAGCGGGCGTGTCAAGGCACACTCTCGCTTAAGTTCCTCACGGGCAAGTGGTTGGAGCGTGTCGGCCGACGCGGGGAAAAGATTCATCAGCAGCCTGAGGGCGGCGTAGCGGGTTAAGTCACGCGACGAGCGGGCCGCAACAAACGCGATGTCAACGGCCTCGGGAACGTGGCGCAACAAGCGGTGGCAAAGGATGTCGACAGCCTCGACGGTTGGGGAAGTTTCAATCCACTCGGCGGCCTCGGCCGGGGTCATCTGCTCGCGCGGAAAGAGCATCGGCGCCAACAAGACGCTCTCACGCGTCGTCGTGTTATTGCGTAGCCATCGGGCAACGTCGGCATCGGGCGCAAACGTGGCGGCAATCTCAACAATCTGGGGAAGTGTCAAGCCGAAAACTATCTTGTAGGACGCGCCGGCGCGCCGGTAACTGTCGGCAATGATGCCGTTGCGCATCGCAAAGAATCGGCGTTTTATTTCTCTGATTTTTTCTTTCATAGCGCAAATTTAATACAAATCGGGGACTTGAGTGATGAATATTGGGGTTGTTTTATAGAAAATCAAGTTAATAATGTGTAGTTTCACAAAAATTTCATAAATTTGCCACACAATTGGTTGCAACCATCTCGTTGAAGAACTAAGTGCACTTGCTTATGAATCAAAGAATCAAGATATTGCCCTGCCTGATAGCCGCCATTCTGCTGATTACAGGCCAGTTATATGCAACGGCAGGCGTCGATGAACTTCCCGTTAAGACGATGAACGGGAAACGCTACCACTACTATGAAGTTCAGCCCAAGGAAACTGTCTACTCGCTCATTCGAAAATTTGACATCTCGCTCGAGGACTTGATGTCCAACAATCCGAGCGTCAACGACGGGCTGAAGGCACATCAAATTCTATATTTTCCTGCTGCCGACGCTACACCCGCGTCAACCCCTACAACCTACACGGCTCCGGCCTCAAAGACGGCAACACGCGGCGGTAGCATGACCCACTATGTCGAGCGCGGCGAGACAATCTACGGCATCAGCAACCGCTATGGGATGACTACCGACCGCTTGATGGCACTGAATCCGTCGCTCAGCGACGGCCTCAAAGCCGGCACGACCATTGTCATCGAGCCCACCAAGATGCCCGATGAGCCGGTACGGCAAGCTCCACTGACGCAGACCAACGTCGTAGCCCCGACAACCGACGTAATTCCCACAGCATACGAGAATTATGTAGTCGGCGAGGGCGAGACGCTCTATTCGATAGCACGCAACCACGGCGTGACCGTTGCCCAAATCGAGCAGGCCAATCCCTCGCTCGGCATCCTAAAGCAGGGCGAGACTATCCGCATTCCGGTCAATGAACAAGTCAATGTAAACGCCACCGTGACGTCAAGCGGCGTTAGCGGCACCGTGACGACCAATAGCCCCGTCGAGTCTACCATCGAGGCTATCGAGCCGCCGCTCGCCCATGAGACTGTTGCCCGGCCGGTTGCACCTACCGGTCCCGCCGAGACCCGCATTGCCGTCATGCTCCCGTTTATGTTGAACCAAAACATAATGACGCGCACTGCCGCACGTCATCTCGAGTTCTATCGCGGTTTCTTGCTCGCCGTCGACAACCTGCGCAACAGCGGCGACGCCATCAAGGTATATGCCTTTGACACAGCAGCAAGCGTCGACACCGTCGCCGAGATTTTGAGACGTCCCGAACTGAAAAATATGGACGTCATCATCGCCCCCGACGACGAGCGCCAACTCGACATGATTGGCTATTTCGGCAAACTCAACAAGGTCGCCGTTTTCAACCCGTTCCTACCCAAAGACAACTCCTATCAGAGCAATCCCTCTATGATTCAGGCAAATATCAACAGCGACCTGATGGCCGCCAAGGCAATCGAGGGCATGCTCGCCACGCTTAACGGCGCGACTCCGATATTCCTGCACAACCAGAACGGCACCGCCGATAAGGCCGACCATGTCACAAAACTACAGACCGCCATGGACGCACGCGGCATCGCCTACAAATATATCAACTATACAGGCAAACTGACAATCGAAAATCTTGCCGAACTACCCTACTCGGGAACGTATGTTTTCATCCCCGAGAGCGGACGCTCCAACGAGGCTGCCACATTCCTGCCGGCGCTTGTCGCCTTGCGCGAAACGATAGCCGACGAGGGAGGCATGTTGCGCCTGTGGGGCTACCCCGAGTGGATTGCCTTCCGTGGCGAGAACCTCGATGCGCTCAAGAAGCTTAACACGCTGATTTACTCACGTTTCAGCGACGATGACGGCTCGTCACAGGCCGCCAACGTTGCCCAGCGCTACAACCTGTGGTTTAGCGGCCAACTCAGCGACGATGTCCCCAATCAGGGCCTCCTCGGCTATGACACCGGCATGTTCCTCATCTCGTCGCTCAACGGCAACTCCAAAATCTTGCTTAATGGCAACGTCCCCTCCTATCGCGGCGTTCAGAACAGTTTCACGCTCAATCGTCCCGCCGACGGCCAAGGTCTCGTGAACCAGGCAATGTATCTGATTAACTTCCGCCCCAACGGGTTGGTTGACAATATATTATTGCCATAATGCGCTACCTGAGAGCGGTATCCATCCTCGTCATTGCAATAGTCGCCGGGGCCGTTACAGCAACGGCCCAGCGCACCTACGACCCCAACTTTGCGCTCGGCGTCAAGGGCGGTGCAACCTTCGGCTTAATGTCGTTCTCACCTTCGCCCAAACAGACCTTCCTTCCCGGCATAACTTTTGGCGTCACTGCCCGCTACATGGAAGAGAACCATTTTGGTCTCATCGCCGAGGTCAACCTGACCCAGCGAGGTTGGCGCGAGAACTTTGAAGGCGCCCCGTTCAGTTACTCCCGCTCGCTGACCTACATCCAAATCCCGCTGTTGACCCACATCTACTTTGGTTCCCGTCACGTCAAAGGGTTCTTCAACCTCGGCCCCGAAGTCGGCTATATGATTGGCAGCAAGATAAATGCCGATTTTGATTACAATTCCATTTCCACCATTCCCGGCTTCCCGTCGGCCAACCGCGTCACCGAGCAGATGGCCATGAAAGTCGCCAATCACTTTGACTATGGCATCGCCGCGGGCGTCGGCATCGAGTTGGTCGCCGGCAGCCGCAACTCGTTCTACCTCGAAGGCCGCTACTACTACGGCCTCGGCAACATCTTCCCCGCTGCCAAGAAAGACTACTTCTCGGCCTCACGCGCCATGGCCATCGAAGCCACAATCGGCTACTCATTCCGCCTCCGCTGACCCATCGCGCGGCCCCGTTTCAAATAATAAAAAAACTCCCCCTACTCGTTCGCGAGCGGGGAGAGCCCATGCGTCTTAAAAAAATGCAAAATTACTAAATTAACCGGTATTAAATCTAAGGCTTTTTCTTGAGAGTCGTAACCACAACTCCCGTTTTGGGGCCGACTGCTATAAAGCTAACACATAACTCTGAGAATGATGACCACAAGCCGGCAACCAAAATCACACGTACTGTTATTGCTATTCAATCTTCAAAAATCAACACAAATCCTTGCTCATGATTTTCTGGAAACAAAAGTAACTATATAAATATTGTCGACAAAATTTTTTCAGCTAATTTAATAATTAACTATTTATTTTTGCATACGTGAGCATGTTTGTAGCACATATTAACTCACGCCATCGACTACCCGATTATTTCCATTTTTTAATGAAGTTGGACGACTTGATTCAATGAGCGACAGAGGGCAGTGATTGAGAAAAATTTTGTAATTTTGCGGCCATGTTTGATCGATTGAGACATATAATGCCATTGATGGCGCGAATGGTGTTGCTACCGGTGATGATGCTGGTGGCAGTGTCGACACGTGCTGATGACATTGTAGCCGTGGCCGAGGAGGTGATTGCCGAGGTCGACTCGACAGCGACGGTGGTTGTCAACGAGATTGTCGAGGCTCCTATCGAGGCGACCGAGAGCGTCGTTGCTCGCCGCTCGTCGACACGATGGATTAAACAGTTGATTGACAATGGTTTCCATATCAACGAACCGGGAGTGGATTACCCCGCCTTTCCGCGCTTTGCTCTGAAGGTCTACAACTGGGGCAACAGGGTGTTTAACACCTATGACACGACCTACGTCCAGGCAACCGGCAAGAACTGGAAACTGTTTTTCAAGAACGTCAACTGGGCCAACAATTATGAGATGATTTTCAATGACCGCACTCGCGTGGCGCTGATGTCTGACCCCAATGCCGACATTGGCGGGTATCTCTGTTTCATGGCGGTCAGCGTTGGATATATGTTTGATGCAAAGCAACTTGCCGGTCGCCATGTCAACCCACGCACGGGATTCAACTTCAACTTCACCTGTGCGCGCTTTTCGGGCGACATTATGCTGTCCAACGTCAAGGGCGACGCCAAGATTCTGCGTTTTGGCGACTACCGCAACGGGGCGTTGCTCAACATGCCGTTTGACGACATTTCCAATAAAACGCTTTCGGCCAAGGTATTCTATTTTTTCAACCACAATCGATATTCCCACGCCGCGGCCTACTGTTTCTCTAAATATCAACTCAAGAGCGCCGGCACATGGATTGCCGGTTTGAATTTCGCCAATCAGGAGATAAGCCTGAACTTCGAGAACCTGCCCGAAGACATGCTCCACCGCATGCCCGAACTGCTGCCAAACTATTATTTCCACTATCGCGACTACTACCTCCTCGGCGGATATGCCCACAACTGGGTGCTCAAGCCGCGCCGCTGGCTGATTAACGTGACGGCGATGCCGGCCGTGGGCTACAAACACACCTACGAGGACTCGACCGACAATCGCCATGATATTTTTGGCGCCAATTTCAGCGGATTGGCGTCGGTGGTCTATAATAACCGCCAAATGTTTGTATCGCTTCAGGGACGTTTTGACCTCTACATGTACACGACGCCGTCGTTCACCTTCTTCAACACCTACGAGCAATTGCTCGCCACCGTCGGCGTGCGCTTTTAACATTTGGATTTGACGTTTATTCCAAAAATTTGAGTAATTTTGCAAAAATACCATTAAACGCAATCAAAGGAGATTATGAAAAGATTTTTGGCAGCAATGACGGCCGTGGTCACGTCGTCGATTGCCGCGACACTGCTCGCCGCGACCCCCTATAGTTATCGCAACGAGTCGTTTGAAGACCTTGACTGGGTTACTAAAGCAACCACCGTCGAGGCCCCGACCGGGACATGGACCACAAACAAAAACACCGCCGTGACCGACGTTGCCAACACCGGCAACCGCTCGATGCTCATTTCTCAAAAGGCGGGCTTGACGCTCCCCGAACTGACCGAGGGTGCCGGTATGATTGTCTACTATGCCAGCGTTACCAACCGACAGGTAAACGTCGAGACTTCGGTCGACGGAACCAATTGGACGATGGTCGAGAGCTATAAGACATCGACCAACGGCGAGTTTGGCAAACATTCGGTCGAGGTCTATGACCCGGCCGTCAGATGGGTCAGAATTTCGTCGACATCCAACAACCAGTTGTGGATAGACGATGTACTGGTAACACGCCTCGACGGCACCGATGCCGATGGCAACGCGATAGCGACCAACCTGCGTTTACCCTATTTCACCCACAATTTTGAAGACAAATCGACCTACCCGTCGAGCAAAGAGGAAGCGGCCGCCGAGGTTGCATACAACGTTGCAGGTCAGGGCGAATGGCTCTATCTCAACGCTTATCGCAGCACCTCCGAAGCCTATAATCCCGCGCCTTCAACGGCCAACCTCCGTTTGCTCAAGAACGGCAGCTATGTCGTGACACCGATTGTTGGCAACGGTGTTGCATATATCATTTTCAACGAGCGCCGAACCGACCGCGACCTGACTGTCTACACCTCGACCGACGGGGGCGCAACTTGGAAACTCTTTGGCGAAATTACCACTGACACCGATAATATCATCTACATAGGCGAGCCGGGCTGCAACCGCGTCAAGATTGCCAACCAATCAGGCTCTGACGCCGACATTGACAACCTGACCGTCACCGCTTTCCCGGCCGGAACGCCTGCAACCGTCGGCGAGGTTACCGTCGGCGATGTCACGGCATCGACAGCCGCCGTCAGTTCAACGGTTGTTAATCCCGGCGACCGCGACCTGATTGAGCAAGGTTTCTGCTGGTCGACATCGCCCGCTCCCGCCCTGGCCGACAACAAGGTCGGTGCAACCGCCCGATTTACAGCTACCTTGACCGACTTGCCCGCCCAAACTACGGTATATTGCCGTGCATACGTGCTGACCTTTGCGGGAGTGGCCTACGGTCCCGAGGCGACGATTGTGACCGCCGACCCGACAGCGCCCGTGCTCGCCATGGGCAACGTGGCCATCAACGACGCCATGACCACCGACGACCTCTGGGGCCTCGACCTTGAGGCTACGATAACCGACAATGGCGGCGCCACAATCACCGAGGCCGGCTTTGTCTACTCGACCGCCGGCACCCCGACCGTGGCCGACGCCACAATTCGCGTCGTTCCCGTCGGCAGCCGCATAGCCACCATCGCGCAGTTTGCGCCCGAGACTACGCTCCACCTCCGCGCCTACGCCGTCAACTCGGTCGGCACTGCCTACAGCGACGAGATTGTCTACACGACCGGCTCAATTACCCCCGGCGAGTATCGCCACGAGGTGTTCTACTGTGACCCGGCGGGCGATGACGCCACTGCCGACGGCTCGATCTCTCGCCCGTTCTATTCACTCCAGAAAGCCGTTGACCTCGTGCAGCCCGGCGACACCATCTTTATGAACGCCGGCACCTATAAATATGGCTCGCGCGTCAACATCGCCACCGTCGGCGAGCGCAACAGCGGCCGCATCGCCCTCTTTGCACGCGGCGGTCGCGCCGTTCTTGACTTCTCGCAGATGGCCGACGAGGACAACAATCAGGGTATTCGCCACGTGGGAAGTTACTGGCACTACTTCGGCCTCGACATCGTCGGTGCCGGCGACAACGGCCTGCTTATCGAGCGCAACAAGCCCTCGGGCGGCTCATACTCTGACATCGCTGCCAACACCCATCAGGGCCACGACAATATCATCGAAAATTGCCGCTTTATCCGCAACCGTGACACGGGCCTCCAGATGAAGAACCTTGCCGCCAACAACCTGGTTATCAACTGTGACGCCTTCTATAACACCGACTCGACCCACGGCGACGCCGACGGTTTTGCCGTCAAGATTTCCCATGGCGACGGCAACTATTTCTACGGGTGCCGCGCATGGCAGAACAGCGACGACGGCTGGGACCAGTTCATCAAAAAAGAGGGCGGATTCCCCGACGACATCACAACGACGCTCGAAAACTGCTGGGCATTTGCCAACGGTATTCTCGAAAACGGCACCCAAAGCGAGGGTAACGGCAATGGCTTCAAGATGGGCAGCAACGAGGGGCGCAACAACGTCATCATGAACCGATGCCTCGCCTTTGACAACGTCAACAAGGGCTTTGACCAGAACCACAATACCGGCCATATAATTCTCAACAACTGCGCCGGCTACGCCTCCAAAGACGCCAACAACAAGAGCCGCTACACCTACCGCATCGACGAGCCCGTTGCCGCCAACCATGAGGTTCGCCTGACCAACTGCGTTGCCATCAGCGACGGCATCGAGGACCGCAACAAGTCAGAATTTGCACCATACGCCATTGTCGGCACCCTCGTCACATGTGACATGAACACCCTTCCCTCCGACTATCTTTCGATAGACACCAAGCAGATGACCGCCGACCGCGACGAGATGGGCAACCTCCCCGAAGTCGACTTCATGCACATCGTTCCCGGCAACTACCGGCTGATTGACGCCGGTACCGAGGTAGCCCCCTACGCCGGGCAGAATCCCCACGCCGTCGGCATCACGTTCAACGGCGCCGCGCCCGACCTTGGCGCCTTTGAAACCGGCGACCCCGCCGGCATTGGCCCGATGACCGTTGTCGACGCCTCTGCGTCGCTTAACGTCACCCGCACCGCCAACGGATTGACAATCATCTCGGTAGAAGGCGCAAAGGCTACTGACATCTACACCATCGCCGCCTACACCGCCGCCGGCGACTGCCTGATGTCACGCCAATTCAACGGCACCTCGACAGCCCTCAACCTCGCCGCCCGCGTCCCTGTGATAGTCAACGTCACCGGCGCCGACGGCTTTAACGCCACCCTAAAACTCCTCCCCTAAACCTTGACTCCACCACCTTTTCACTATATAACTCGGGCACGAATTATCGCGCCCGAGTTATTTGTTCACCCTCCTCTCCTACTCACTCCTTGGTCAAAAGCCCGGCGCAGGTTTTTTGCCAAATTCTTTTTTGGCAAGGTTTTTGCTGCATTGATTTTTTGTGTTATCTTTGTAGCGAGTTCAACACAGACCTAATTCACAATTCACATTCATCTCTAAAAAACCCATGAAACGATTTCTTATCGCGTTCTTTGCCTTCTGTATCTGCATTGGTAACATAGTCGTGGCAAAGAGTAAAAACAGTTCTGAATCCTACGCGCTCAAGCGCGGCATTGAGGCATACGAAAATGATGAATATGCCGACGCTCTTGATTGGCTCAACAAGGAAGTTGAAGAGAACCCCAAAAAATGCTGAGGCTTACCTTTATATAGGGGCAATCCGCCATTTATATGAGGAATATGGCCGGGCGTTGACTGCCTATAATATGGCTATTAAAAATCTGTCGAAGAAGGACCGTAAGCATCTGTCGTCGGCTTATGCAGTCAGAGGGATGACCTATCTGGCTATGGGCGACACCATCGAGGGTCTCAACGACTATAATCAAGCGCTAAAACTTAATCCTACAAGCACATCTTTATTAAGAGACCGCGCCCAACTCTACTATGAGATGGATCAATTTGACCTATCTGACAACGACTATCGCGCTATGAAAGACCTTGATCCGGGTAACACCCTTCCCTATATGGGGCTCGGTCGCAATGCTTTGCAGCAGGATCGATGGGAAGAGGCTATTGATAATTTCAATTATGTCATTAAACTCAATAGCGGTTACTCGTCGGGTTACTCATTCAGAGCAGAAGCATTTATGGGTCAAAATAATCTGGATGCGGCCATCGATGACATCATCAAGGCCTTGGCTATCGACGGCGACCAAAGAGCCTATTACTTGATGCTTGAACTGCCCAAAGAGGCCTTGCCTCAATTAAAGACGAAACTCAAGATTCAAATGACCAAGGATCCCAAAGAGCGAATCTGGCCTTATTTCCTTGGAGTCATCACTCAAAATAACGACGAATTTCAGGATGCTATCAATTATTATGAGATAGCTAATAAACTCGATGCCAGCTCCTATCTCCTCGAGAAAATTGCCGAATGTTACAAGGAATTAAAACGCTATCAGAAAGCATTGGAATATGTAGACCGTGCGCTTGCTATAAATCCCGAAGATGATGATGTCATCAAACTAAAAGCCGACATTTTGGCGTTGACCGGCCAATATGACCAATCGTTTCCCCTGCGCGACCAATATATAGCCGCAAATCCCGAGTATCCGCTCGCCTATAGGGTTATGAAGGACGTTTGAACTCAAAGGATACAAATGAGCCACTAAACTGGCA
>JAFLTK010000026.1 GCA_022511505.1 Muribaculaceae bacterium | reverse complement strand
ATTACACCCGAGATGGGGATGCAGATGCTTGTGGCCGAGAGCGTTGACATTCCCGGCGGCGAGCGCTTTAGCGGCGTTTTGCCACTGCCCGCGCGAGCCACGGGCTACTACCTCGACGTCGCCACGGTTGCATTCCCGCGCCGCGAGGGGTATCAAGGGGACAAGGCAATTCACGGCACGTTCAGCGTCAGCACGGCAACGCCTGAAAACGAGCGATTTATATACCTGACCCGCGACTCGCTGATGACCGCCCGCGCCATCTCCTACACCGTCACCTCCCGCCTGAAAACGACGACGCGCTGCACCAACGTCCCCGGGCCGCCTGCCCCGACGTTTGTCGGCACCGGCCACCGCGAGTTGCCCCCGGTCGGCGTGCTCGAAGCCTCGACCGACGGCGTCAACTATCGCCCCGTCGCCATGCTCAAGCCCTCCTACAGCCCCAACACAACCGTCAAGACAACGACCGTGGCGTTTCCGGCCGTGACAGCGCGATATTTCCGCATCAACCTCCGGGAGATTGACCCTGAATTTACCGCCGCCAAGCCGTTGAAATTTAGCGATATACATCTGTCGACATCGGCGATGGAGGCTCAGTGGGCCCAGCGCGCCGGCCTTATCTCAGAGCACGATTACGGCGACGACACGCCCGACTACTCTCCTGCCGAGGTCCTTAACTCGGCCGAAATCGTCAACCTGACTGCCCTCGTCGACTCGGCAGGATGCCTCGACTGGGTGGCACCGGCGGGAAGCGACTGGACAATAATGCGTTTCGTCATGGTGCCGACCGGAAGCCGCACGCGCCACGGGCGCCGAAACCTGCTCGGGTTGGAGTGCGACAAAATGTCGGCCGAAGCCGCCGAGTTGCAGTGGAACAGTTATTTCAAGGTGATGCGCGACACCCTCGCGCGCCATGGCATCACCCTCAGTCGCCTGACGATGGACAGCCATGAGGGTGGCGCACAGAACTGGACGCGAGGCTTTGAGAAGGAGTTTGAACGACTTCGCGGCTACAGCCTCGTCGAGCGCCTGCCGGTCATGGCGGGATATATCGTCAATTCCACCGCCGAGACCCGCGGAACACTCCACGACGTGCGTCGAACCATCGCCGACCTTATATCGACGCGTCATTTTGCCACACTCGACTCGCTGTGTCGCGACGCCGGGGTCGAGTTCACGGCCCAGGCCGTCGGCAACGGTCTCTGTATCGTCGCCGACCCCATCCAGGCCAAGGGGCGGGTAACTATCCCCGAGGGGGAGTTTTGGGCCCATCATCCGGACGGCAACTACGACATCAAAGAGTGCTCGTCGGCCGCCCATCTTTACGCCAAACCAATAGCCTCCGGCGAGGCGTTCACCGACGCACGCTACGACCAACCCCTCTCCTACCTGCGCACGCTCGCCGACGGCGCTTGGCACCTGGGTATCAACGAGTTTGTGGTTTGCGCCTCGGCCTATCAGCCCTGGCTCGACCGGCGTCCCGGCAACACCGGCGGTGGACGCCACTACTGCCTCAACCGCAACAACACCTACTGGCCGGCGAGCCGCGGTTTCTGGGACTACCAGGCGCGCGGCAATATGCTGATGCGCCGGGGCCGGGCGGTCATCGACCTCTGTGTCTACCTCGGCGAGAACGCCCCGATTAAAATCTTAACCTACAAATTGCCTGAAATTCCTGACGGACTGGACTTTGACGCATTCACCACCGACGCCCTAATGACGCGCATGAACAACGTCGACCCCGCGGGACGCATACTCCTCCCCGACTCTACCGTCTATCAGATGATGGTGCTCGAACGCGATAGCGAGGTGACACTCAGCGCTTTACGTCAAATCAGCCGCCTCGTGTCAGCCGGGGCGAGACTCTACGGCGAGCGCCCTGTCGGTAGCCCGTCGGCGCTCGACATCGACTCGATTGACGCGTGGCGCGCCGTCGCCGACTCGCTATGGAGCGGTGCGCCGGTTACCCGCCACGGCCGCGGCACGGTTTACAGCGGCATGACACTCGCCGAGGCAACAGCCATCGCCGGTATCACGCCCGATGTCTCTACAACCGCCGGTGGCGTCAACTCGCTAGAAATCAGAACGGCACATCGCCGCACCGACACTGCCGACATCTTCATGGTCAACAACCACACCGCCGAGACCCGCCGCGGACGTTTCTCGTTCAACACCCCCGACCCCACGGCCGAAATCTGGGACCCCGTGCGCCTTACTCGCGTCAGTGCTACCCTCGGTGGCGAGCCCGGCAGCCGCACTCTCGACCTCGCCCTTGAACCGAGCGAGACCATGTTTATCATCTGCTCCGCCGAGACATCAGCACCACCAAGACAGAATTTTGGCACTCAATCAATTACCCCGATTAACAACGACTGGACGCTGACATTCCCCGGCCGCGAACCGATGTCCCTTGACTCCCTCGCCGACTGGACAACGTTCACCGACCCGACGCTGAAACATTTCTCGGGAACGGCAACCTACCGTGTCGTCGTCACGGTCGACACCATAGCCGACCGCATGACGCTCCGCCTCCCCGGCTTCAAAGATATCGCCGAGGTCCGAGTCAACGGCCGCGAGTGTCCCGCGGTCTGGTGTTCGCCATGGGAAACCGACATCACGGAGGCGTTGACCCCGGGCAACAACATCATCGAAATCAGCGTCACCAACTCGCTGATGAACAGGATGATACTCGACTCCACACTCCCGCCCGAGCAACGCGAAACCTATGCCCTGCCCCCCGTCGCCAATCCCGACACCCCCCTATCCCCCTCCGGCCTAACCACCGTCCTCCTCATCGCCCAAAACCCCGGGCGGTAGCGCGTTCCACAAAATTTCGCTAACTTTGCAACCGAAACCGACCTAACAGATTAATAATGGAATATCGAGAACTGGAAATACCGGGCGTGTGGCTGCTGACACCCCGGCGACATGGCGACGCTCGCGGCTACTTCGCCGAAACCTACCGCAAGGCCGAGTTTGACGCCGCCACGGGCCGCACCGTCGAGTTTGTGCAAGACAACGAGTCGACGTCGAGCGGCGGTGTGTTGCGCGGGTTGCACTTTCAGCGTGGCGCTTCGGCACAGGCAAAACTTGTGCGCGTCATCGAAGGCACGGTTGTCGATGTTGCTCTCGACCTCCGACGCCATTCTCCGACGTTTGGCCGCCACGTGATGGTGACGCTCGACGACACCCGCGGCGAGATGCTTTTCATTCCTCGCGGCTTTGCCCACGGGTTCCTCGTTCTCTCCACGCGCGCGCGTTTCTTATATAAGGTCGACAATTACTATGACCCGGCAGCCGAGGTGTCGCTGCGGTTCGACGACCCCGACGTCGCCATCTGCTGGCCGGAGGTCGACTTTCCCCTTAACCTCAGCCCCAAAGACCTTAAAGGACTGTCATGGAGCCAATTAATCGACAATAACCTGACCTATGATTTTTGACCACATTACACTTTTTGACGACGAAACCACTCGGCTCAACCTGATGCCGCTGACTCTGACACGTCCCGTGGCCGACCTGCGCGTCGGTCTGCTGACGATTGCCGACAAGTGGCGCCACCTTGCCCGTGCCGTCGACTACAAGACCGTTGACTATCTGAGTGTTAAATTTGGCGAGGCTGACCATGACACGCCGCGCCTCTATGTTGCCGGCCACCTTCTGCCGTCCGATGCTCTAATTGAGGCCCTCTCGGCCCTCAATCCGGGCGAAGCTCTGACGCTCGACGATACCGTCATCGCTTTCAACGGCACTCCGAGCCGGTTTGCCGAGAAATCATATACCAAAAGCCGGCCGATTAGCCCCGAGAAGTTAAACAGCATCGACCACCTTTGGGGCATCTTCGGCAAAAACGGCGACGAGATTCACCGCGATCTGAAAATTGTCGCCGCCAACCGTGAAAGCGCCCCGCTGAGTGCCTCTTGCACCCTCATCGGCCCCGCCGACCGCCTGTTCATCGAGCCGACCGCAAAGGTCGAGGGCGCCATCATCAACACCACCGGTGGCAGCGTCTACATCGGCCCCGACGCCGAGGTGATGGAGGGCAGTTGCCTGCGCGGGCCTGTCGCAATCGCCGAACATGCCGTTGTCAACATGGGTACAAAAATCTATGGCGCCACCACCATCGGCCCCTACTGCAAAGTGGGCGGCGAGATAAACAACGTCGTCTTTTGGGGCTACTCCAACAAAGCCCACGACGGTTTCCTGGGCAATGCCGTCATTGGCCAATGGTGCAATCTCGGCGCCGGTTGTGTCGCCTCCAACCTCAAGAACGACTACACCCTCATCAAACTGTGGAACTACGCCGCCCAACGGTTCCTCCCCACCGGACTCCAGTTCTGCGGCCTCATCATGGGCGACCACTCCAAGGCCGGCATCAACACCATGTTCAACACAGCCACCGTCATCGGCGTCGGGGTCAACTTTCACGGCTCAGACTTTCCGCGCAACTTTATCCCCTCATTTAAAGAAGGTTCCACTGCCGGCATGAGCGACGTCAATCTCAACAAATTCTTCAAAACCGCCGAGGCCGTCATGGCCCGACGCCACGTCGACCTCACCGACGCCGACCGCCACATCCTGACCACCATCTCCACCACCCTCCCTCGCTAATTCTACTTCCCTCCCTTCGCTGCTATTCCCCAAATTCCGAGAAACTTAGAGAATACAACCGCCAAATTCATTAACATTTGGCGGTTACTTATCTTCCCATACTCACGGAAAACGAAATACGGCAAAAGGATGAGACTCGAAGGGACTAATAACAATCTCAAACCGCTCCCCGATCATCAAATATACCTTTTTCTTTCATAGCAAATATTTGTGAATTGAGGTATCCAAGCTGTCTGAACGTCTCGAGTAAAGGTTTTGCCGAGCGGTTGTCTTGAGAATAAAAGACCCATCGCGGCGTGTTGCTGCAAAAATAAAAATCCAAAATAATCCCGACGCAAAAATGTTTTGCAACATAACCGCGTGACATCTTTGCGCTGACAATGCACCTGCTACATTTTTGCTCAAAATCATGATAAAAAGTGCCGTTTTTGCTATTTTAAATGTTAATTTGGTGCAATTTTATTTATGAATTGTTTATTATTCCAAAATATTGTTTTAACTTTGCACCCAATTAGCGCTCTGTATAAAATAGCCGGCGTGGCTGAATATGCACTTTTTGAGCGACACAATTGTCGGTTAAAGGGATATTGAGTTTCTAATAAATTGCTTACAAGAAAGAAAAAATAAATTCTATCATTAAGTTTTATGTCTAATTATTATTGTGTATGAAAAAGCTGTTTCTATTACTTACGGCTCTTCTATGCCTTGCGGTGACATCTGTGGCCCAGAATGTCACTGTGACCGGTGTAGTTGTAGATGGCGCTTCCGAGGAGCCCCTGACGGGCGCTACGGTAATGCCCATCGGAGGCGGGCAAGGAACGTCAACCGACCTTGACGGTCGTTTCACGCTCAAGATTCCCGCAAGCGTAAAACAGGTGAAGGTCTCTTATGTGGGATACAAAACCGCGACGGTTTCTGTTGCTCCCCAGATGACCGTTAAACTCGATGTTGACAACCGCCTTGACGAAGTTGTTGTAACCGGTTATGGTTCGGCAAAGAAACTTGGTTCTATCGTCGGTGCTGTTTCGGTTGTCGGCTCAGAGCAATTTGAGAATGTCCCCACCGCTACCTTCCTTGATGCTCTTCAGGGTCAGGTTGCCGGTCTGTCGATTATGTCGGCTTCGGGTGACCCCTCGTCAGATGAGACTACTATCCGTATGCGTGGTGTGAACTCAATTTCTGCCGGTAACACCCCGCTGTTCATCCTCGATGGCGCTCCTATCACCCAGGCGGTTTTCACCACTCTTAACCCTACTGACATCGAGAGCGTTACCGTCCTCAAGGACGCCGCTTCGGTTGCCATCTACGGTTCTCGTGCCGCCAACGGTGTTATCGTGATTACCTCCAAGAAGGGTAAATTTGGCGAGGCCGCCCGCGTCAACATCCGTGCAAGCTATGGCTGGTCACAGATGACCCCCGATAAGGTTAAGATGATGACCTCACAGGAGTATGTAAAATATCGCGAGTTGATTGGCAATCCTGTCAGCGACGAGATTCTCCACGTTGTCAACGACCTTGGCATCTCTACCAACTGGCGTGACGAGATTTTTGATAGCTCGGCTCCTACCTATAATATCGACGCAGCTGTCAGCGGCGGTAGCGAGAACCTCAGCTACTACCTTTCGCTCAACCACTATGAGAGCGACGGTATCATCGCCCAGAGCCACATGCGCCGCGAGACCCTCCGCTTCTCTTTGAACACTCGCGTGACCGACTGGTTCCGCGTTGGCCTCCAGTCTAACCTCGGTTACACCAAGTATCAGCAGAACAACGAGTCAAACGCCGTTTATAGCGGCAGCGGTATCTATGGTACCAACCCGATGTATTTCTCTCGCATCGCTCTTCCCTACGACTCGCCCTACTATTACACTATCGACCCCGAGACCGGCAAGCCCATCTTTGGCGAGCGTGCCAAATATCTCCACTACTCAAACATGCCTACTCCCCAGGCTGTTATGGAGACTCGTAACCCCTACCGCAAGAACGTGACCGCCAACGTCACTCTCTCTGAGCAGATTAACCCCATCAAGGGTCTCACCCTCCGCGCTCAGCAGAACGTTGACGCTTTTGACTACCGTCTGAGCAACTATGCTTATCCCACCGAAAACATCGTTACCCCGATGGGCGACGTTTACACTTGGGGTGGCAGCAACACCGGTATCAACCAGCAGTCGTTCCAGCGCTACTATGCGTTCACCTACACCAACACCGCCGAGTATAACGTTACTTTCAACGATCTCCACGACTTGACTTTCCTCCTCGGTCAGGAGTCAATCGTTTCTAAGAGCGAAATGTTTGCCGCCGTTGGCGAAGGCTACACCGACATCCGCACAATGCTTCTCGGTCAGGCTCCCGAGGTATCGCCCAGCGACCTCAGCCAGTCTATCACCCAGACCGCTTTCAACTCCTACTTCCTGAATGCAAGCTACAACTTCGATAGCCGCTACTTTGTTGAGGCAACCGTTCGTCGCGACGGTAGCTCGAAGTTCGCTCCCAAACACCGCTGGTCAACCTTCTACTCGTTCGGCGGTATGTGGAACGCCAAGGCCGAGGCCTTCCTCGCTCCCTACACTTGGCTCAATGACCTCAAGCTCCACATCAGCTATGGTACAACCGGTAACTCTTCTATCAGCAACTACATGTTCTATGGCTTGATTGGTGCAGGCACTACCTACAACGGCGGCCAGTCAACCGGTATTGCTCAGGCCGAGAACGTCGACCTTACTTGGGAAACCGTTCGCTCGTTTGACGTAGGTGTTGACTTTGGCTTCGGCAACTTTGTTAACGGTGCCGTTAACTTCTACAACAAGATGACTTGTGACATGTTGATGACAATCCCCTATAGCTACACCACCGGTTACAGCTCAGGCTTTGGTAACGTTGGTAACATGCGCAACCGCGGTGTTGACGTTGACTTGACATTTGACGTTATCAAAAACCGCGACTGGTACTGGGGCATCCGCGCCAACTTCAACTACAACCAGAACCGCATCACCAAGCTCTTTGACGGTCAGGACGCTCTTACCCTCCCCGACGCAGGCGTTGAATATCGCGTAGGTCACTCGGCCGGCGAGCTCTATGCTGTTGAGTGGGCAGGCATCGACCCCCGCGACGGTCAGCAGATGTGGTATGACATCGACGGCAACTTGACCAAGGTTTACAACGAGGAGCGCGACTCCAAGTTGACCGGTAAGAGCGAGTATGCTCCCTACGCCGGTGGTTTCGGTACCGAGCTCCGCTGGAAAGGCCTCTCGCTGAAAGTTGACTTCAACTGGGCTGCCGAGAAATACATGATTAACAACGACCGCTACTTTGTTGAAAACAACAACATGTCGGCTACCCGCAACCAGATGAACACCATGTTGAACGTGTGGACAACCCCCGGCCAGATTACCGATATCCCCGCTGCCGACGGTCAGGTTCTCCAGTTTGACACCCACCTGATTGAGGACGCTTCTTTCCTGCGTCTGAAAAACCTCACTCTCCAATACTCTCTCCCCCAGAACATTCTCAACAAGCTGCACCTGCGCGGTCTTACCGCCCACTTCACCGGTCGCAACCTCTTGACCTTCACCGGTTACACCGGTTATGACCCCGAGCCCGAGACCAACGTTGTAGCTTTCTTCTACCCCAACACTCGTCAGTATGAGTTTGGTATTGAGGTTTCATTCTAATAATGATTTATCAACCCGACGAAACTAAGAATTCACAATGAAAAAAATACTTCTTTCCCTGTTTCTCCTTGGGGGCTTGTTGACGTCATGTGATATGGACCTTAAACCGATTGGTTCTATCGACGAGTCACAGGCGATTGAGAATGCCAACGACTGCTACATGTTCCGTAATGGCATCTACAACAATCTGCGCGCTCTCGCTACAGGTCGCTACCTGTATCAGACCGAACTCCAGATGGACCAGTTCCTTGGCTGTGTCCAGAACGGTAACCGCAACGGTACGCTTTCAAATGGTGTCATCCTGTCATCTGACTCTGACATCGAGAACGTTTGGGGCGGCTGCTATGGCGCTATCGCTTCGACCAACTTCTTCATCCCCAAAGCCGAGGAACTCCTCCAGAGCGGAACTCTCGACGCCGAGGATGCTATCGCCGTTGAACGTTACCTTGGCGAGACCTACTTTGCTCGCGCTACGTTCTATTTCTATCTGCTCGACCACTTCTGCCCCGTTTACAACGAGACAAACAAGGACAAGCAACTCGGCCTCTGCCTCGTGACCGAGTATGCTCCCACCGCCGAGAAGACCCACTATCCCGACCGCTCGACTCTTGCCGAGACCTATACATTCATCGAGAACGACCTCGCCAAGGCCTACGAGATGATTAAGGACTTTGAGGAAAACAGCGGCGACGGCAACGCCGTTGGCGATATGCTGACCATCAACGCTCCCTACGTTAACTCCTACGCCGTTGAGGCTCTTCAGGCTCGTCTTGCCCTCATCAAGGGCGACTATGCTACCGCTCTCGCCAAGGCTCAGGACGTTATGGGTGCAGGTATCTGGCGCCTCCAGAACCGTCTCCAGCTCTCTCAGTTGTGGACCAACGATAACTCTACCGAGCTTATCTTCCGCCCCATCTCGACCAGCACCGAACTCGGTATTTCATCGACCGGTAGCGCTTATATCTCGACCGACCCCAACCAGGCCGACTATCTGCCCACATCGCAGGTTGTCAACGAGCTCTACCCCGATGGCGACAAGCGTCTCGAGGCTTACTTTGGCGTTCGCGACCTCCTCGTTGAAGGTACATTCTACAACAACGCCCCCATCTTCATCAAATATCCCGGTAACCCCGCTCTCATCATCGGTGGTCCCAACTTGATGAACATGGCCAAGCCCTTCCGTCTCGCCGAGATGTATCTCATCGCTGCCGAGGCCGCTTGTGAGCTCGGTCAGGACAAGGACGCCAGCACCTACCTCTACAACCTGCGTTCTTACCGCATTCAGGGCGCCCAGAACGTACAGTACAGCGGCAACGAACTCCGCAACGAAGTCCGCACCGAGCGCGCTCGCGAGCTCATCGGCGAAGGCTTCCGCATGAGCGACCTCCGTCGTTGGGGCCTCGGCTTCACCCGCTCGGGCGAATACCCCTTGAACCCTGCTATCAACGACATCATTGTCAAGGCCGGTACTACCGTTCAATACCAGCCCAACGACTACCGCTATGTTTGGCCCATCCCGGCTACCGAAATGCAGGTTAACCCCCACCTCGCCGGCCAGCAGAACCCCGGTTATTAATAGTTAATTTAACATTTCTAATTCACAGAAATCATGAAATTAAACAAAATTTATGCTATCGGGCTCGCTGCACTGACCTTGACCGCTTGCTCTGACAACGATAGCCACGACATAAACACCGCCGCCGGCGTGACCGTCCACATGGAGGAAACCGAGGTATCGGCTACCGAGAATGTCGGTCTCTTCAATGTCCCCGTGGTCATTGAAGGCAACGCCAACGGTTTTGTAGAGGTCGACGTTAAAATCGTCGAAGGTACCACCTACACCGACGAGGAAGAACCCGCCATCACCGACGCCCACTTCTATGTAACCTCGACCCACATCTACATCAACCCCGAGACCAAGGTCGCCAACATCGAGGTTCGCCCCGTAGACTTCCGTCTCCCCCAGAAGACACGCTCGTTCAGCGTCGTTATCGACAAGGTTAACGGTGCAACCGTTTCGGGCAACGCCTCGACTACCGTCTACATCCTCGACAAGGGTACTTCTCCCCAGTATGCCGAGTTGTTGACAGGTCAGTGGCTCGTCAACTTTGAGAGCGCCCTTGACGGCAGTGCCTACGCCGGCCGTTGCAACGTTCAGCAAGACGCCGAGCTTGGCGGTATGAACTTCAACATAACAGGCTTTGATTATGACGGTCTGACCGGTCAGATTCCCTTGGTTTATGAGTGGGACGACGAAATCGGTTATGGCGACGTAGCAATCCGCATGGGCGGTCTCTTCGTTCCCAGCCCCGTCAGCTTCACCGGCTACGGCCCCTGCTACATGAGACTTACCGACGGCTCTGCAACCAGCGGTTCGGTAGCCGGTCTTTGGAACAACACCTACAGTTCAGTTTCGTTCGGCGACCTCGAGCTCTATGTAATGGTTTACCAAGTAGAATCAGGCAGCCAGATTGGCTACTATGACGTCGTCACCAACATCACTCTGACCCACGTTAAGTAACCCCCAACGGTTAACTTAGATACCCCCTTACCGCGACGGGGTCGCGCCCCCACCGGCCCGTCCCCGGCGCCGTTTCTTTGCCAACCCTCGGTGTCCTCGGTAACAGACGGTGGGGTTGAACAT